>JBDSAB010000241.1:0-22297 GCA_039922395.1 Caldimonas sp. | reverse complement strand
ATCGTCGAGGCCGCGCTGCAGGCCCTGGCGCCGCTACGCGCCCGTGGCGTCGAGGTCGTCGTCGTCGACGGCGGCAGCCGCGACGCCACCGCCGCACTTGCCGCACTCTGGGCCGATGCGGTCATCGCCGGACCGCGCGGCCGCGCCGCGCAGATGAACGCCGGCGCGCAGCGGGCACGCGGCAGCGTGATGCTGTTCCTGCACATCGACACCGCGCTGCCGGCAGACTCCGACACGCTGGTCGCCGCGGCGCTGCAAGTGCCAGCCGGGTCTGCACGCGGCCGGGTGACCTGGGGCCGCTTCGACGTCCGGATCACCGGGCGTTCGCCGTGGCTTGGCGTCGTCGCAGCGCTGATGAACGGGCGCTCGCGGCTCACCGGCATCGCGACCGGCGATCAGGCGATCTTCATGACGCGCGAAGCCTTCGACGCGGTCGGCGGCTTTCCCGACCAGCCGCTGATGGAGGACGTCGAGATGTCGCGCCGCCTGCGTCGGCTGGCGCCACCGGCCTGTCTGCGCGCCCGCGTGACGACCTCCGGCCGGCGCTGGGAGACGCGTGGCATCTGGCGCACGATCGTGCTGATGTGGCGGCTCCGTCTGCTGTACGCGGTCGGCGTCGCGCCCGAGCGCCTGGCCCGCAGCTACCGATGACGACGTCCTGCGCGGTGATCGTGTTCGCGAAGGCGCCGGTCGCCGGCACCGTGAAGACGCGGCTCGCCGGCGCGCTCGGCGCTGCCGGCGCGGCGCGCCTCGCCGCGCGGATGCTCGAAGCGACGACCGCGTGCGCGCTCGAGGCGGCCGTCGGGCCGGTCGAGGTGTGCTGCGCGCCGGATCGATCGCACCCCGCGTTCACCGCGCTGGCATCAGCCAGCACCGTGGTCCTGACCGAACAGGGCGAAGGCGACCTCGGGCAGCGCATGCACCGTGCCCTCGAGCGCGCGCTCGCGTCGGTGCCCTTTGCGATCGTGATCGGCACCGACGCGCCGCAACTCGACGCCGGCTACCTGCGCGAGGCGGCCGCGGCGCTCGGCCATCACGATGCGGTCATCGGACCGGCCGTCGACGGCGGCTATGCCTTGATCGGCTTGCGACGGTCGGCGCCCCCGACCCTCTTCGACGGCATCGACTGGAGCACGTCGCGCGTCCTCGCGCAGACGCGCGAGCGGCTCGGTCGCCTCGGCCTCCGCTGGGCCGAGTTCGCCCCGTTGCACGACATCGACGAACCCGCGGACCTGCGCCACCTTCCGGCCGGCTGGGCTCCGCTTCCTCTGCAGGAGTGAGCATGCTGGCAATCATCGGCGGCACCGGTCTGTACGCGCTCGACGCGATGCGCGTCACCGAGCGCATCGATGCGCAGACGCCGTTCGGCGCGGCCTCGGGGCCGATCTCGAAGGGCCGGCTCGGCCACCACGAGGTCCTGTTTCTCGCCCGCCACGGCGACGGCCACCGGCTGCTGCCGCATGAGGTCAACTACCGCGCGAACATCTACGCGCTGAAGCGCGCCGGCGCGACGCAGGTGCTGTGCTTCTCGGCCGTCGGCAGCCTGGCCGAGCGCCTCGCACCCGGCGACCTCGCGGTGCCGAGCCAATACTTCGACTGGACCAAGGGCGGACGGGAACGGACGTTCTTCGGCCGCGGCGTCGCCGCCCATGTGTCGACGGCCGAGCCGGTCAGCCGCCATCTTGTCGACTGGATCGCCACGGCCGCGGCCGGCATGAACGTGCGATTGCACCGCGACGTCACCTATGCGTGCGTCGAGGGCCCGCGCCTCGGCACCCGCGCCGAGAGCCTGTTCATGCAACAGACCGGCTGTCACGTGGTCGGCATGACGAACGTGCCGGAGGTCTTTCTGGCCCGCGAGGCGCAGCTTTGTTACGCGACGATCGGCATCGTGACCGACTACGACTGCTGGATGGAAGACCCGACCAAACACGTGACAGTCAGCGCGATCTTCGAGCTGTACCGCGCCAGCCTCGGCAAGGCGACAGCGCTGCTCGATGCGCTGCTGGCCCAGCCACTGCCTGCCGAAGAGCCTTTCATCCGCAGCGCGCTCGCGCAGTCGATGATGACGCCGGACAGCGCACTCGCGCCCGAACAGTGCGAGTGGCTCGAGGTGCTCCGCCGCTAACGCGGCCTTGTCAATGAAAACGCGCCGACCGTGCGGCGCGTTGGAGGGCGGCGGACCCTCCCGGCCCGTCGGTCGCCGATCAGCGGCCCTTGACGATGTCCTTGGCCTTTTCCTTGACGTCGCCGTAGTCGGCCTGCACCTTGCCGGCCGTCTTGTCGATCTGGCCTTCGGCCTGCAGGTCGCGGTCGTCCATCACCTTGCCGGTGGCTTCCTTGACGGTGCCCTTGGCTTGCTCGACACGGCCTTTGACTTGGTCCTTGTTCATGGTGGGGTCCTTTCGAATCGGTTGTCGGATGCCGGTACCTTGGACGCCGCATTCGAAAACGACGTCAGAACCGACGTGACCAATTTCGCTTGTTGAGAGATTCGGGTCTGTCGGTTGGTGCTAGAACCCGGTGTAGGACAGAATGCCCGCGGCCAACAGCGCAGCGCGCGCTCCTGGAAGGATCGACACGATGACCCTTAACGCCCGCCCGGAACTCCATGTGCTGGTCGTCGATGGCGACGCTGCCCGCCTCGAAGCCACCCGGGCGGCCTTGGTGCCGGCCGGTGCGTCGCTGCTGACCGCGGCGTCGGTGTCGCAGGCGATGGCGGCGGTGCGCGAGCATGCGCTCGACCTGGCGATCATCGAGGGCAAGGTCGGCGATGTCGACGGCGTGGCGATCGCGTCGGCGATGCGCCAGGAGCCGCATGCGCAGGACGTTCCGATCGTGCTGCTGGCCGATTCGGCACCGGATGCGAAGTGGCTGGCCAAGGCGGGCGATGCAGGCGTCGTCGATGTCGTGGTGCGGCCGATCGCGCCGCACCTTTTGCTCAACAAGGCCGGCCTGATCCTCGGCGCGCGTGCGGAGCGGCGGCGGCTGCGCCACGAACTGAACCGGGTCGAGCGCCTGCTGCACTCGAACGAGCAGATGGTCGCCGGCCTCATCCACGACCTGCGCACGCCGCTGATGGCGATCAACCTGAGCGCCGAAGTCGCACTGGCCCGCACGCAGGAGGACTCGGTCCAGCAGGCCGCACGTCGCATCCGCGCCAGCACGATCCGGATGTCGCGGCTCTTCGACCACCTGCTCAATCTCGCGCGCGTCGGCGCCGAAGTCCACGACGTGACCTGGAAGACCGCCAACCTGCAGGAGATCGTCGCCGCGGCCGTGACCGACGCCGAGCGCGCCCACCCGAGCGTGCGGATCGAGGTCACCCACGACGGCGACCTGTCCGCCTCATTCGATGTCGAACTGGTCGGCCGCGCGGTGCGCAACATGCTGGACACGGCGATCGAGCACGCGGGGTCCGGCAACCCGGTGGCCTTGCGGCTCGACGGCTCGCACCGCGACCGGATCTGGCTGGAGGTGTCGACCGCCACGGTGATACCGGCCGACGTGCAGGAGCGGATGTTCGTGCCCGGTCCGAGCCGGGCGGGACGCGAGGTGCCGGGCTTCGGGCTCGGCCTGCATCACATCGACGGCTTCATCCGCGCCCATGGCGGCTCTGTCGTCGGGCGCTCGCGCAACCCCGACGGAACCGTCTTCGAACTGCTGTTGCCGCGCGACGCTATCGCGGCGACGTGAACGCCAGCGCGCGGCCGCCGTCGACGAGGCGCTGCAGACCCCGGCCCGCCTCGCGCACGCGCTGAAGCAGCGATCGCTGCAGAGCGCGCGGTGCCGGCTCGCGGCGCCTCCGGGCGCTAGCGAAGTGGCCGCCGACCAGATCGGTCGTGAACGCGCCGAGCCACGCTGAGCCGGAGCCGAGCGGATAGAGCCGTTCCTCGCGGGTGGACCGGCAGCGGACCTTGATCAAACCGCCCGACACGCCGAACCACTGCGACCACGTCGACGCGCTGTCGATGTGGAGGCGAAAGTCGTCGAGCGCGAAGCCGCGCGACGCCAGCGCGGCCTGCAGCGCCTGGGTGGCCTGCGTTGCGACGCTCGAAAGTTCAGCGACGCTGGCGACGGGCGGTGCAATCGACTTGTCGGGTGCGGTGCTCATGGGGATGTGGCGTGAGCTGGAGTTGCCAGCTCATTTCAACCGCGACGCCTTTCGTGCGGTGTCGGACAAGGGCGCGATGAAAAGTCGGAGCCGCTTCAGAGCGCGAAACTCTCGCATCCCACGTGGGCAGGAAAACGAGTGCGCTCCGCGGACATCAATGACCCGCCGGCTGCTCGGCGCGCGCATGCTCGGCCTTGCGCGCGCCGCGGATGTTCATCACGGCGAGGCAGAACTGCAGACCGATCAGCGCATAGGCATGCGAGTGCCAGCCCCAGGCAACCCACAGCACATTGCTGAGCAGGAAAGCCCAGAAGCCCTGGCTGCGTCGCGACTCGGTGTCGGACGCAACCAGCCACGAGGCAAGCACCGTGACGACCATTGCCGGCCATTGAATGAGATCGAAGTAGTCCACGGTTCGGTTTGGGAATTCAAGAAAAGGAGCTCGATGATCGCGGCGAATCGGCTGCGCCGCGGCTTGACACGGCGCACTCCTACGCGGCGCGCCGGTCGTCGCTCACAGGCCTGTCGAGGCGCTCACGTTGCAATGCCGTTTCAACACGACGTCAAGGAGACGAACATGGCACTCGATCTGGGCAATCTGTTGCGGCCGTATGCCGGCGGATCGGCGCCGCCCACCTCCGTCGACGATGACTTCGACGAAGTCGCGCGTCAGGTTCCGCCGGGCCAGCTCAGCGATGGCCTCGCGGCTGCGTTTCGCTCCGACAGCACGCCGCCGTTCGGGCAGATGGTCGGCCAGTTGTTCGGCGGTGCGAACCCGAATCAGCGCGCCGGCATGCTGACGAGCCTGATCGCCGGCCTCGCGCCGGCGGTGCTGTCCTCGCTCGCCTCGCGCGCTGGCAACAACGCCGGCAGCGAAAGCGGTGGCCTCGGCGGCATCCTCGGCCGCTTGCTGCCCGGCTCCGATACACAGCCGACCGTGACGCCCGACCAGGCCGCGAAGATGAGCCCGGCGGAGGTCGAAGAGATCGCGGCGCATGCCGAGAAGGCGAACCCCGGCATCGTCGACCAGATGAGCAGCTTCTACGCCGAACACCCGCAGCTCGTGAAGGGCCTCGGCGCCGCCGCGCTGGCGATCGCGCTCGGCCGAATGGCGAATTCGAACCGCGGCTGATCGGATTGCCGCGACGCGATCGCCATCGAGGCGATCGCGTCGACTGCGGTGAGCCTTTGCCTGCGAAGGCGGCGAGCGCATCGCGCGCGGTGCCGTCCCGGTATCGGTGCGGAAGTCGGGGCTTGCTCAACCGCCCGCGCTGGCGACTTTCAGAGCGTCCACCGGCGAGCTTTCGATCGAGCCGATGGCCGTGCGCATCGAGGCGCGGGCGCTGCCCGCCGTCGCCAGCGCCGACGGCAGCAGGCGCGTCGGCGGTCGAACCGCGTGCGGCCGCGCTTCGTCGACCGCGGTCGACGCGAGGCCTTCGGCCAGCAGTGCATCGATCGCACGGCGCACCGCCAGCACCGTCTCGCTCCACGAATAGCGCCATACGCAAGCCTGCATGTCGGCCAGGCGATCGTTGCGCGCAGGGCCCTGCTCGTGCAGCGCGGCGCGACAGGCCTCGATGAAGCCGCCGGCGTCGTCGGCGATCCGCACGACGTCGCTGAACATCGACTTCACGTCGGTGATGCCGGTCGAGACGATCGGCTTGCCGGCGGCCATGTACTCGAGCGTCTTGGTCGGGCTGCTGAAGCGCGTCGCCTCGTTCAGCGCAAACGGCATCAGGCAGACGTCCCAGCCGGCCACCAGTTGGGGCAGTAGGTCGTACGGCTGCTGGCCGAGCCAGTGGATGTTGGCGCATCGCGGCAAGGTGGCCGGATCGATCTTGACGACCGGGCCGACCATCACGATCTGCCACGCCGGATCGGCATCGGCGAGCGCGGCAACCAGGCCGAGGTCGAGACGCTCGTCGATCACGCCGAAGAAGCCCAGGCGCGGACCGGCGATCGCGCCTTGCAGCGCGGCGGCGCGCCGCATCGGCTCGACGCGCGTGACCGCGACCGCGTTCGCATAGTGATCGCCGTCGACCGCGCTCGGCAGGCACATCACGTTCGGATGCAGCAGGCGCTTCGATTCGTAGAGGCTCGGTCCGCCGGTCAGCACGAGGTCCGCGCTCTTCAACAGCGCGGTCTCGCGCTGGCGCATCTGGCGCGGCGCGTTCTTGAACGCCGACAACTCGTCCATGCAGTCGTAGACGACCGCCCGCGGTTCGAGGTCGGTCAGGAGCGGCAGCGCCATCGGCGTGTAGAACCAGACGAAGTAATCGTCGATGCCGCGAGTCGCCAGGTAGTCGGCCAGCAACGGCTTCAGCACCGGCAACTGGTCGTCGTGAAAGCCGTCGGCATCGATCGGCGTGTGGGGCCGCAGGACTTCGACGCCCGAGAGCGGTGTCGTGCACTGAAGCGTTGGCGGGCCCTCGGCGCGCATCGGCTCCTCGATGAAGATCACCGGGTAGTGGCGGGCGAGTCGCGACAGCAGGTGCTGCGGCCGCTGGAAGACGAAGTTCCAGCGCAGGTGCGAGAAGACGATCAGATGGGTCATGGAAGTTCCGGATCAAGACCGGATGAGAGGGCGCTGCCGGAGCGTCCCGGAAGGGCGCGCTGGAAACGAGGCCACCCACATCGCGCCGACGGGTGGAGTGAGACCGCGGGGCGCCTCGAGACGCGGGCAGGCGCCGAGGGTGGTGGAGCGATGGCCGATCGAACCGTCGAACGAGGCGGCGAACGCCGCTGGCGCCATCGCCGACATCACGGTGCAAGGATCGAGGCGACGCGGCGGCAGAAGTTCATGGCAGTTCCGAAAGGGGACGAGATCGACGGCGTGAAGTCGCGTTGGCTAAAAACATCGGCAATCGGCGTGCCACTGGGACCGAGCGATGAACAGCCGCAGATCGCGACGCAATCCCGGTCTGCCCAGCTCACGCCCGGGTCGCTATCGCGCCGGGTATTTCTTGCGGCAAGCGCTTCGTGTATGGTGCCGCCCATGCCAGTGATCCTGCGGCGCGCAGGCGCCTCTGTCGGGTGGCTCACGGTCCTCGTCGGGCTTGCGCTGGCCGGATGCGCCTCGGCGCCGCCCCAGGTCGGTGGCGCGCCGGCGACGCGAAGCCCCGGCTCCAGCGATCCAGGCCGCGATGGACCCGAGGCGTCGCCGCCGAGCGGGCTCGATCGCGTTCCGGATGCCGCGCCCAAGGTCGAGTCGATCCGCTCGGGCGGCCCCAACAAGCCCTATGAAGTGTTCGGGCGCGAGTACGTGCCGTTCACGCAGGACCGCGCCTTTCGCGAGCGCGGCCTGGCATCGTGGTACGGCCGCAAGTTCCAGGGCCGGCCGACCGCGAGCGGCGAGATCTACGACATGTACGCGATGACCGCGGCGCACCCGACCTTGCCGATCCCGAGTTATGCGCGGGTCCGCAACCCGGCCAACGGTCGCGAGATCGTCGTGCGCGTCAACGACCGCGGCCCGTTCCACCCCGGTCGCATCATCGACCTCAGCTACACCGCCGCGCTGAAGCTCGACTTGCTGCGCGGCGTCGCGCCGGTCGAGATCGAGCGCATCACCTACGAAGACATCCGCGCCGGCACGTGGCGCCGCGATCGCAGCGGGGAGGCGGTGCAGCTCGCTGCGCGCGAGCCGAGCGTGACGGCGCCGCTGGTTGCGGTCGCGGCGAACGATGCGGAGTCGCGTGAACCGCTTGCGCCGCGTCTCGCGTCGGCGCCGTCCTCTGCCGCCGACGTCATGCCGGGTACGGCGGCGTCGGAACGGGTGCGAGCGCCGTCGTCGCCATCGGTCGACACGGGCGGCCCGGCCACCCCTGCGGCTTCGAACATTGCCGCCGTCGCAGCCGTGACCTCGGTCGCCGAGGGCGCGCCGCGCGCCGCCACCCTCGCGCCGATCGCGAACGGGCCGAACGCGCAGGCCTTCACGAAGCCGGCGCGCGGGTTCTGGGTCCAGCTCGGCGCGTTCCGCGAGCGCGACGGCGCCGCCGCCTTGCAGCGCCGCGTCGGCGACGAGCTCGCCGGACTCTCGCCACTGCTCGCGGTCTTCAGCGAAGCGGCGCTGTTCCGCCTGCAGGCCGGTCCTTATGCGAGCCGGGACGATGCGCGCGGCGCCGCCGAGAGCATCCGCTCCGCGCTCCAGCTGGTCACGTTGATCGTCGAAAGGCGCTGACCCGATCGGTCGATCGCGCGCGCTGCCATGGACTACTCGACCGGCAAGCTCGCCTTCATCGGAATCCTCGCGGTCGTGCTGACGGCGCTTGGCTCGTGGCTGATCGCGTGGCGCTACCGGCTCGCGATGCGGCGGCTGATGAGCGCGCCGGTCGGCGTCGCGCACGCGCCGGTCGGCGTCGCGCACGCGCCGGTCGTTGCCGCGGTTCGGCGCGCCGCGGCAGATGCGCCGGCCGCCGGCGTCGAACTCGCCAATCGTCCGCGCTCGCCCTTCGACCTCGCGGACAACCGCCGCGCCGGCTGGCTGTTGACGGTTGCGCTCGTCGTGCTGTCGGTGCTGATCGCGCTCAGCGCTGCGGTGCTGCAGAACCGCGTGCTCTTGCCCGACGAGCCGCTGTCGTGGAAACGGATCGCGGTTTTCACGTTCATCCACCTGTGGCCGGCGATCCCGGCGCTCGGCATGGTCTGGCGCTGGTCGCGCGGGCGCATCGCGGCGCTGCTCGGGCTGTGGTTCCTGCTCTGCTTCGCGATCATCCAATGGCGCTCGGTGGAGTCGATGCCGTTGCAGTCGCTTGCCTTCCTCGGCCTCGAGATCGGCCCGCCGGCGCTGCTGATCGCCCTGCTGCTGCTCGGCGATGCGACCCGTGCGATCGCGCCCTGGCTGCTGCCGCCGCTGGTCGGCTTCGTCTGGGCCTCGATCGCCGGCATCGATCTGCTCTGGCTGCTGGTCGAGCGCCGTTCGCCGTGGTTGATGGGCCTGCCGACGTGGCTCGGCGCGCACACCGTGATGATCGCGTTCACCGTGCTGCCCTGGCTGATCGCCTGGTGGCCGTTGAAGGCGGTCGGCCGCTTGCTCGCCCGTGCCTATGCGCGCAAATACTTGTCCGAGCTGAGCGTATTGTTGGGTGCGGTCTGGGCCGTCTCGCTGTTCTGGCAGGCGCTCGCCGCCGGCAGTCGCTTGGGTGCCGGCGGTGTCGTGATGCTGCTCCCATTGCTGTGGCTGCCGCTCGCGTGGCTGATCGGTCGACGCTGGTTCGACCCTCGCGGCGTGCGGCCGCGGACCCTGCTGGTGCTGCGGGTGTTCCGTCGCGACGCCGAGGTCCAGGAGCTGTTCGACAGGGTCATCGATCGCTGGCGACTGACCGGCAACACGGTGCTGATCGCCGGCACCGACCTCGCCGATCGCACGCTCGATGCCGACGACATCTTCGCGTTCATCGACGGCCGGCTCGCGGAGCGCTTCATCCGCGACCCGGCCGAAGTCGACGCCCGCATCGCGGCCTTCGATCTCGAGCGCGATGGCGACGGTCGCTATCGCATCAACGAGTGCTACTGCCACGACACGACGTGGCAGGCGGCGCTCGATGCGCTGGTCTTCCGCAGCGACGTGGTGCTGATGGACCTGCGCGGCTTCCAGGCCCACAACGCCGGCTGTCTGCACGAGCTCGCGGTGCTGTCGCGGCAGAGCGGCCCGCAGCGCGTGGTCGTGCTCACCGACGCGGTCACCGATCGCGCCGCTGCAGCGAGCGCGGTGACGGGCGCGGCGCCGGATCGCTTCGTCTGGCTCGATGCGAATCGGATCGGTGCACGCCTCATTGCCGAGGTGCTGCATCAGCTCTTCGTGCCGCGAACGGCCGCCGCGCCGTCGATGGCGCAACCGGCGGGCGTGCGATGAGCGTAGCCGCGCCGTTCGTCGATCCGCGCCGCGTGGTGCTGTTCTCCGGCCACCGCGTCGATCCGGCCGGCCGCGTGCCGCCGCGCTTTCCGGACGACAAGGCGGAACACGCCGGCGTGCTGATCGAGCGTGCCCTCCGCGATCTCGACATCGGGCCGGGCGACCTCGCGTTGACGCAGGGGAGCTCCGGCGGCGACCTGCTGTTCGCCGAGGCGGCAGCACGGCGTGGCGCGCGCCTGCGCCTGATGCAGCCGGCGTCCGAACCGCGCTTCATCGAGGAGTCGGTGCGCGCGTCGGCCAACGGCGACGCGTGGGTGCGGCGCTACCTGGCGTTGCGAGCGCAGTTGCCGGAGCCGCCGCTCGAGCTGCCCGCGGCGCCGGACGCATCGCGCGCCGATCGGTTCGAGCGCTGCAACCACTGGCTGCTCGACACCGCGCTCGGCTGGGGGCCGGAGCGGATGCGCTTCGTCTGCCTGTGGGACGGCAGCCCGAGCGCGCGGCCCGGCGGCACTGCGCAGATGGTCGAGGCCGTGCGCCGCCTCGGCGTGCCGATCACCTGGCTGGACGTGCGTGAGCTGTGAGGACACACTCGGCGCGGCGGCGACCGGCCGCGCGATCGGCGACATGCGCATCGAAGCGTTGACGGTCGAGGACATCGAGGAGGAAACGAGATCATGAGCCGAGCGAAATCTGCCGCGAAGGAAGACAAGGCGAGCGCCGCCGCGGGCGTGGCGAAACCGAAGGCGCTGTCCCTGCACATCGGGCTCAACAGCGTCGGTGCGAGCGCGTACGGCGGCTGGACCGGGCCGCTCGCGGCGTGCGAGTTCGATGCCAACGATATGACGGCGATCGCCAAGTCGAAGGGCATGAAGCCGACCGTGCTGCTGACAAAGAAGGCGACGCGCCAGGCCGTGCTCGCGGCGATGCGCGCCGCCGCAAAGACGTTGAAGGCCGGGGATCTGTTCTTCCTCACCTACTCGGGGCACGGCGGGCAGGTGCCCGACGTGACCGGCGAGGAGCCCGACAAGAAGGACGAGACCTGGTGTCTGTACGACGGCCAGCTGATCGACGACGAGCTCTACTTCGAGCTGTCGCGTTTCGGCGAAGGCGTGCGCATCCTCGTCTTCTCCGACAGCTGCCACAGCGGCACGGTCACCCGCGAGGCGCGCCTCGTGCCGACGACGACGCCGGCGCAGCGGCCGAAGCTGATGCCCGAGGCGGTCGCGATGCGGACCTATCGCGAGCACCAGGCCTTCTACGACAAGCTGCAGCGCGATGTTGCCTCGGCTGCGGGTGGTCGCATCGTGGACCCGGACACTGCGCTGGCCAACGTCACGGTCAGCGGCCGCCTGACCGGTGTCGTCGACAAGTTCAAGGCCGCCTGCATCCTCGTCTCGGGTTGCCAGGACAACCAGACCTCGATGGACGGCGACCACAACGGCGCCTTCACCGAGCAGCTGCTGCACATCTGGAACGACGGCAAGTTCAGCGGCAATTACGCGAGCTTCCATGCGCGCGTGAAGGCGCGCCTGCCGCCGACCCAGTCGCCGAACCTGTTCACGCTCGGCAGCGCGGGCGCGTTCCTGGCACAGGCGCCGTTCACGGTCTAGGGCCCGCCGGCGCTGCCGGCGACACGCCCGTTTGTCCTCCACTTCACGCCCCGCGCGAGCGCCATGAGCGAACCCAAGCTTCCGTTGACCTTGCGCGCCGCCGAGCTCGGGCCCGCCGTTCCGCCTCTGACGCGCGAGGTCGCGATCACCGGCATGCCGCGCCGGATCCGCCTCGGCGCATCGCGCGATGCCGGCGCAGCGGCGCTGCCCGTCAGCGCCGCCGCCGATGATGTCGTCCGGGTCGAGTACGAGAACGGCCTTGCGCTCTGGATGCGCGCCGACGACCTGTTGAAGGAACGTGGCGAGCGCATCGTCGGACGCGATGCGGCGGGCGCCGAATGGATCGTCGATCCGTCACCGCGGCCCGGCCTGCGCCAGCGCAGCGCTTCCGATCGCGGGACCGAGCGCGGCGTCGTCGGGATCGGCATCAAGGTGCTCGAGATCTTCGGCGTCGACCTGAAGAAGAAGTCGGCCGCGCTGCTCTCGCGTGCCTTCGAGGAGCGCCAGCTGAAGGGCCATGCGCCCGGCCTCTATCGCGTGCCGTTCGATGCCGGCGGCGCGCAGGTCGCGGTCGATGCGACGGCGACGCCGCTGCCGGCCGACCACCCGGTGCTGCTGTTCCTGCACGGCACGATGTCGAGCGTGATGGGCAGCTTCGGCGAACTCTGGTCGACGACCGGGGAGGACGGCGGCCGCGCCGCACTGCAGGCCCGCGAGGCCTTGCGCGCGCGCTATGGCGCCGATGTCTACGCGTTCGAGCACCGCACGCTGACCGAGAGCCCGATCCAGAACGCGCTCGACCTCGTCGGCCAGCTGCCGGACGGCGCGCAACTCGACCTGGTGTCGCATTCGCGCGGCGGCCTCGTCGGCGAGCTGCTGTGCCTGGCCGACCGCGATCGGCGCGATGACCCGCTCGGCGAGGCCGCGCTTGGCGCGCTGTTCGCCGCCGATCGCACGGTCGCGGCGCAGCTCGGCCTCGGCGCGCTCGACGGCGCCGCCGCAGTGGCGCGCGACAAGGGCTATGCGGACGACCGCGCGCGGCTCGCGAAGCTCGTCAAGCTGCTCGACGCGAAGCGCATCAAGGTGCGCCGCTTCGTTCGCGTCGCCTGCCCGGCGCGCGGCACCACGCTGACCTCGGGACGGCTCGACCGCTGGCTCAGCGTCATCAACCTGCTGACCGGCAACGGCCTGATCGCCGATGCTGCCGACTTCCTGCTCGCGGTCGTCAAGGAGCGCACCGATCCGCGCACCCTGCCGGGGCTCGAAGCGATGATGCCGGGCTCGGCGCTGACGCGACTGCTCCAGCACCCGGCGCTCGTGACGAGCGCCGACCTCAGCGTGATTTCGGGCGACGTCGAAGGCCAGGGCGTGTGGGCGCAGCTCAAGCTGCTCGCGGTCGACTGGTTCTACGGCAGCGACCACGACCTCGTCGTCAACACCGGCTCGATGTTCGGCGGCATCCGCCGGCCCGCCGGGGGCGCGCGATTCCTGCGCGACCAGGGCGAGCGCGTCACCCACTTCAACTACTTCGCGAACGCCAAGTCGGTCGGCTGGCTCGTCAACGGCCTGTTGCGCGAGGACGGCCAGAACGCCGGCTACTCGCCGCTCGCCGAAGCGAAGGTCGAGGAGCCGCGCTGGCGCTCGGCCGTGCGCCAGAGCCGTGCCGCCGGGGCGCCGCGCCCGCTCGCGATCGTCGTGCCCGGCACGATGGGCAGCGCGCTCGCGGTGAACGGCAAGCCGGTCTGGCTCGCCTACGGCGCGCTGCTGCGCGGCGGCCTCGCCGACATCGGCTTGGGCACTGCCGACGTGGAGGTCGGCGACATCCTCGACGACTTCTATGGCCCGCTGCTCGAGCACCTCGCGCGCACCCACCGCGTCGAAATCTTCGCGTACGACTGGCGGCGCTCGGTCGTCGACGCGGCCAAGCACTTGGCGGAGCGGCTCGCAGCGTTGCTGCCGGAAGCCGAGCGGACCGGGCAGCCGGTCCACATCGTCGCCCACTCGATGGGCGGGCTGGTCGCGCGCGCGATGATCGGCGACGGCGCGGCCGGCGCACAGGCCTGGCGCCGCGTGACTGCGCTGCAAGGCAGCCGGCTGCTGATGCTCGGCACGCCGAACCGCGGCTCGCACGAGGCGGTGCGCTGGCTGACCGGCTCGAACCCGACCGAGGCCAAGCTCGCGCTGCTCGACTTCGCGCACGGCGTCGACGAGATCATCGACATCGTCCGGCGCTTCCCCGGCATGGTCGAGCTGCTGCCGTTCGATGACCCGACGCGGTTCGCGCAGGCCGCGCCGTGGAAGAAGCTGCGCGACGAGGTCGGCGCGAAGTGGCCGCTGGTCGACGACGCGCAGCTGCGCGCCGCGACGGCGACCTGGGCGCTGCTGAAAGGTGCCGCGATCGATCCGCAGCACATGGTCTATGTGGCAGGCTGCCAGCGCGCGACCATCGTCGACCATCGCGTCGCGGTCGAGGAGTTCGAGTACCGCAGCTCGCGCAAGCGCCTCGAGTTCATCGCGACGGCGGAAGGCGATGGCACCGTGACCTGGGCCTCCGGCCGCCTCGCCGGCGTGCCGATGTTCTACGCGCCCGACACCGCGCACGACGAGCTGTGCAGCAACGCGGCCGACCGCCGCATCTTCCGCGGCTATGTCGAACTGCTGACGACCGGCAAGACCGATCAGCTGTCGAACGTGCCGCCGATCGTGACCCGTGCGGCGGGCGGCGAGCCGGCGCGCTTCGTGATGCCGCCGCTGCCGGTGACCGATGACATTCCCGACGAGCGCGCGGTGCGGCAGCTCGGCTTCAGCGGCGCGGTGCCGCTGCTGCGCTGGGTCGATGCGCCGGTCTCGTCGGTGATCGAGGTCAGCCTTCGTCACGGCGACCTGGCTTATGCGCGCCACGCGGTGCTGGTCGGCCATTACCTCGGCGACACCATCGTCAGCGCCGAGGCGGCACTCGACCAGCGCCTGCGCGGCGCATTGACGCGGCGCCGCGACCTCGGCCTCTACCCGGGCGCGAGCGGCAGCTACGCGGTGTTCTTCAACGAGGAGGCGAACGGCAAGCCGGTCGGCGCGCTGGTCGTCGGCCTCGGCGAGGTCGGTTCGCTGTCGCCGGGCCAGCTCGAGACCGGCGTGCGCGATGCGCTGCTCGACTACGCGCTGCGCGTGCTGAACCGGCCCGACCTGCCGCCGCCCGAGAACCCGCAGCCGATGGGCGGACCGCGCCGCGCGCGGGCCAGCTGCCTGCTCGTCGGCACGGGCGCCGGCGCGATGCGGATCCGCGATTCGATCGAGGCGATGCTGCGCGGCGCGCTCGCGGCCAACCGCAAGCTCGAGGCGGCCGAGCTCGACCAGCATGTGCTGATCGACCGGATCGAGATACTCGAGGTCTACGAGGACGTCGCGCTGAGCGCGGCGCGCGAGCTCGCTGCGGTGCTCGACAGTGCCGTGCTCGGTGCCTCGCTGCACTGGAGCCGGCGCTGCATCGAGGAGGGCGAGGGCCGGCGCCGGCGGCGGCGCTTCGGCACCGACGTGTCGTGGTGGCAGCGCCTCGAGATCGTGCTCGACGCGCACGGCGACCGCCTGCGCTTCATCGCGACGACCGACCGCGCGCGCGCCGAGGAGTCGCTCGCGGCGGGCCAGCTGCGCCTGGCCGAGTCGTTCATCGCGCAGGCCTGCGGCAGCGCGGTCAGCAATGCCGACGTCGCGAAGACGTTGTTCGAGATGCTGCTGCCGAACCGGCTGAAGGAGAGCTCGCCCGACCAGCGCGACCTGGTGCTGCTGCTCGACGAGCATTCGGCGCGCTTCCCGTGGGAGATGCTCGAGGACCGCTGGAGCCACACCGGCCGACCGCCGGCCGTTGCGGGCGGCCTGCTGCGCCAGCTCAAGACGACCGAGTTCCGCGTGCCGGCCGCGCATGCGTACGAGAACACCGCGTTCGTCGTCGGCAACCCGAACCTCGACGGCTGGGAGGTCTTCGCCGACCTGCCCGGCGCGCGTCACGAGGCCGAGCTGGTCGGCAGCGTGCTCGACGAGAAGGGCTGGTCGACCCTGCGCTCGATCGACGAGAAGTCCGAGAGCATCCTCGGCGGCCTGCACGCCAAGCCGTGGCGCCTGCTGCATCTGGCCGGCCACGGCGCACACGAGTTCGAGATCGCCGGCGAATCGCTGCCGGTCGCCGCGGCGATCGCCGACAACGCCGCGACACCGGCTGCGCCGCGCGCGCTGTCGGGCATGGTGATCGGCCGCAATACCTTCCTGACGCCGGGCGACGTCGAGCAGATGCGCTATGTGCCCGAGCTCGTCTTCATCAACTGCTGCTACCTCGGCAAGACGCAGGGGCGTGATGCGACGCGCTACAACGCGCTCGCTGCGAACCTCGGCGTGCAGTTCATCCGGATGGGCGTGAAGGCGGTGATCGCCGCGGGCTGGGCGGTCGACGACGGCGCCGCGCTGACATTCGCCGAGACGTTCTATCGGCGCCTGCTGGCCGGCGACAACTTCGGCGATGCGGTCCACATCGCGCGCGAAGCCGCGTGGTCGGGCCATCCGGGCGCGAACACCTGGGGCGCCTACCAGTGCTATGGCGACCCGGGCTACCGGCTGCAGCGCGAGTTGCCGCCCGAGACGGCGACCGTGCTGCCCGCCTACTTCTCGCCCGGCGAGCTGGTCACCGACCTGCGCAATCTCGCCGAGTCGACCCGCATGACCTCGAACGAGCGCGGCGACGAGCAGGTCGTCGTCAAGCGGCTGCGCGCGCAGATCGAGATGCTGCTGCAGCGCATCCCGTCGGAGCGGCGCGAGGACGGCTGCGACGGCTGGCTCGAACGTGCCGACGTCGCCGCGGCGCTCGGCTTCGCGTACGGCGAGGGGCGGCAATTCGCCGATGCGGTGCTGTGGCTCAACAAGGCCCTCGGCGCGGCGGTCGGCGACTGCCCGATCCGCGCTGCCGAGCAGTGCGCGAACTTCGAGGTGCGGCTGGCCGCGCAGGAATGGGTCGCGCTGCAGCGCGCGCCGGCGCGCGGCGGACGCCGGCGCCCGGGTGCGCCGGAGGTGCAGCAGCGCATCGCGGCGCGCATCGAGGCCGGCCTGCGCGAGCTCGAATCGATCAACGCGCGCGCGCCCACGCCCGATCGCCTCGGCCTGCTCGGCAGCGCGTGCAAGCGGCTGACCTGGGTGCAGACCGAGCGCCCGGCGCGGATCGATTCACTGTTGAAGATGGCGGGCTACTACCGCACCGCCTACGACATCGGCGGGCAGAGCGACAGCTATGCGTTCAACAACTGGGCCATCGCGTGCCTGCTGCTGGCGCACGAGGAGCCGGCCTACGAGCGCGGCAACTGGCGCCCGGCGCTGATCGAGATGTGCGAGCGCCAGAACGAGACCACCCTGGCGCTCGGCGAGGACGATCCGAGTCTGTGGCGCAGCACCGGGCCGGCCGACATCGAGGTCGTCCTGCTGCTGCTGGCAGCCGACGATGCCGCGCATTGCCAAGAGCACGCGGAGCGTGCCGCCGAGCTGTACCGGGCTGCGTTCGAGCGCGGCGCGAGCCTGCGCGAGATCGCATCGATCCAGGAGCACACCGAATTCCTGCTCGCGCTGACCCGCGACTGGCCGCCGCAGGTCGGCGCGGCGCTCGAGCTGATCCGGTCGGCGCTGTAGGTCTGGCCTGACCGCGCGGGCTCAGCGCCCGCCGGTCACGTCGATCACGGCGCCGGTCGTGTAGCTCGACGCGTCCGAGAGCAGCCAGGCGATCGCCTCGGCGACCTCTTCGGCGCTGCCGGCGCGCTGCATCGGCACGAGCGGCGCCATCTCGCGCGCGCGATCGGGCTGTCCGCCCGATGCATGGATGTCGGTCTCGATGATGCCGGGCCGGACCGCGTTGACGCGGATGCCTTCGGTCGCCACTTCCTTCGCGAGACCGAGCGTGAAGACGTCGATCGCACCCTTCGCGGCGGCGTAGTCGACGTACTGGCCGGACGCACCGAGCCGGGCCGCTGCCGAGGACAAGTTGACGATCGCGCCGCCGCGACCGCCGTGCTGGGTCGAAAGCCGCTTCACCGCCTCGCGCGCGCAGACGAACGAGCCGATCACGTTGATCGCGAACATGCGTTCGAGGCGCTGCACCGTCATGGTCTCGACGCGTCCGGGCACGTCGATCACGCCGGCGTTGTTGACGAGCGCGCCGAGCGGCGCCATCTCGGCATCGATCGCCGCAAACATCTTCAGCACCTGGGCTTCGTCGGCGACATCGGCCTGCAGCGCGCGGGCCTGCCCGCCGGTCGCGAGGATGCGGTCGACGATGCGCTGCGCGGCATCGCGCTCGCGGGTGTAGTTGACGGCGACGGCCCAGCCCTCCTGCGCACACTTCCACGCGGTCGCCGCACCGATGCCGCGGCTGCCGCCGGTGACCAGCACCGTGCGCAGCCCGGCCGTCTCATTCGTCATCGTCTTCTCCCTTGGGGGCACCGATCTCCTCGGCGCTCGGCGCTTCCTTGGCCTTCTTGTCGAGCAGCGCGCGCAGCGGCGCCAGTTCGGCGATGAAGCGGTCGGTCGCGAGCGGCCGGGCCAGGCGCAGCTTGGGCGGGAACAGGTGGCTCATGTAGAGCTCCTCGCCGACCCGGCTGGTCCGTTGCACGTTGAACCAGAGGGTCAGCGCGATGCCGACCACCGCCCCGGTCGCGACGACCCAGCGCAGCAGCTTCGGGCGGGCCGGCTCGACCGCGAGCAGGTGGAAGTAGAGCGCGGTCGCGCCGACCGCATAGGTCGCGATGAAGCTGAAGTCGGTCAGCCATGGCCACGACAGCGAGAACGCGAGCAGCCCGGGGATCGCGCTGAGCGCGAGCAAGGTCAGCCCGGCGACCATGAAGACGCGCAGATGCCAGCTGAAGTGGCTCTGCCGCGTGATCGTCTTCGACAGCAGCGCCCAGGCGCCGCACCAGATCGCGGTCGCGCTCAGGGCAGCCAGCAGCGCGTAGCCGGCAAGACGGCTGAAGGTGTCGGGGTCGCTGTCGAGGTAGCTGCTGAAGGCGATGCCGCCCAGCAGCACCAGCCCGATCGCCAGGCTCGGCAGGATGCGCAGGTCGTGCACGCCGATGCCGGCGACCGGCATCTCCGGTGCGATCGGCGCGTCGGCGAGGCGCAGCCGCAGGCGCGAACGGCCGGCGACGAGGTCGACCGATGCGGCATCGCGCGGCAGCAGACTGCGGGCACCGGCGGCGATGCGATGCGGGCCGATGGAAACGCCGTTGACCGTGTCGCCGACTTCGAGCGCCAGCCCGCCCTGTTCGTCCTGCGTCAAGGTGAAGTGATGCGGCGCGACGTGCGGATCGGTCAGCACGACATCGTTGTCGAGCGCGCGGCCGATCCGCGCGGGCCAGCCTTGCACGGTCCAGACCTGGCGCACGTGGCCGTCGCGGTCGATCACCTCGAGCAAGGCCCGCGTCGCCCGCCGTCGCGAGGCAAGCGGGGCGGTCTGCTCATGGTGAGGCTCGGCGTTTCGCTCGCTGTCGAAGCTCCGCGGATGCGGCGCGACGGCGACGCCGTCCGCATCGTCCGGCCGGGCGCCCGGGAGGCCTACTGCTTCGCCCATCCGTAGGCCTCGATGTAGTGGCGGCTCAGGCGCTGCGCGTTCTCGAAGCTGAACCCTTCGGCGTCGAGGCGGCCCTGCACGCCGGCCTGCGACTGGTCGAGCGTCGCGACCAGCACGGTCAGGTCGTACAGCTGGGGCAGCTTCTTGTACGCGCGCATGCAGATCACCGCACGGAGCGGCAGCCCGGCGCGGTCGACGAAGTCCTCGTGGCACTGCGGCTTGGTTTGGTATTCGGCGGCCAGCCGCACGAAGCGTTCATTCCGAAAGCTCTGCGAATAGCGCGCGGCAAAGCGCAGCGCGCCGAGCCGCGAGCCGTCGTAGCTTTCGTGGCGCAAGGCGATCGTGCCGATCGAGAAGTCGCCGGCGAAGATGCGGGTGTCCATCGCGCAATCGGAGCGCTCGACGTCGAGGCCGCCGGTGCGCGACGGCTCGCTCGAGCCCCAGCAGCGCATGAACACGTCCGGCGGCACCGGCACGCGGTAGCGTGGATGGGTCGCGGTCTTCCAGCCCTGTTCGATGAAGCGGTCGGCAAGGGCATTCTGGTGCGCCATCAGCTGCGTCGTCAGCACGTCGTAGGCAGCGGTCGTCAGCGGCGCGGCGGCGCGACCGCCGGCCAGCAGCTTGACCGCATAGGCGGCCGGCACCAGGAAGCTGACCTGCTCGCCGTCGACGCGGCGCGCGACGTTGATCCCGACGACGCGCCCTTCCTGGTCGAGCGCCGGCCCGCCGCTCATCCCGGCGCTCAGCGCACCGCCGAAGAAGATCTGCGGATAGAAGCCGCGCCGGACCACGCCGTTGTAGGTGCCTTCGGCGACCGCGAAGCCGACGTCGAGCGGGTTGCCGAGCGAGTAGATGCGCTCGCCCTGCGACAGCGGCCGCGCCTCGGGACGGAACGGCAGCACGTCGAAGCTGCGGCCGGCCGCATCGGCCGCCTTCAGCAGCGCGAGGTCGTGCAGCACGTCGAGCTGCAGGATCTGCAGCGGCGCCTCGCGGCCGTCGGCCGTCACGTAGACGAGGTCGTGGTAGTCCGGCTTCAGCGCGGCCTGGCTGACGACGTGGAAATTGGTGACGATGTGGCCTTCGGCCGAGACGAAGAACCCGGAGCCGACCGAAGTCTGGCTGCCGCGGCCCTTCAGCACCGTGCGGATCTGGACCAGCTGCGTGCGCGCCTGCTCGTAGACCTTGCGGGCCGAGAACGAGACCGGCGCTGAGGCTGGATCGGCTGCGGCCGCGGCCGCAGCCTCGGTCGGAGCCGGCCGGGCAGGTGCGGCGGGCTGCGCCGCTACCGCGGTGCAACCGAGGGCCAGCACGGAGACGGCCACTGCGCACCGACGGACGAGCTTCATCGCGAAGATTCTACGGTTCACCCCCTTGCACCCGCGGTTCGAACGGTCTCCCGACCGAGGTGCGGGCGCGGTCCGCTACAGTGAGCGCCGCCGCGGCGGACCTGCCGTCGAATCACAAGGAGACATCCCCCATGCAACGCCGTTCCCTGATCCGCGCTGCGCTTGCCGGCTCCGCCGCTCTCGGTGTGCCTGCCGTCCTGCGGGCGCAGGCGCTCGAGAAGCCGAAGATCGCGATCGCGGTCGGCGGCAAGAACCTGCTCTATTACCTGCCGCTGTCGATCGCCGAGAGCCTCGGCTACTTCAAGGCCGAAGGCCTCGAGGTCACGATCTCCGACTTCGCCGGCGGCTCGCGCGCGCTGCAGGCGGTCGTCGGCGGCAGTGCCGACGTGGTCTCGGGCGCCTTCGAGCACACGCTCAACATGCAGGTCAAGGGCCAGCGCCTGCGCGCCTTCGCGCTGCAGGGTCGGGCGCCTCAGATCGTGCTCGGCGTCAACCCGAAGACGATGCCGAACTTCAAGGCGGTCGCCGAGCTGAAGGGCAAGAAGATCGGCGTCACCGCGCCAGGCTCGAGCACCAACATCGTCGCCAATTTCGTGCTCGCCAAAGTCGGCGTCAAGCCGAGCGAGGTGTCGATCATCGGCGTCGGCGCCGGCAGCGGCGCAGTCGCGGCAATGCGCTCCGGGCAGATCGACGCGATCAGCAACCTCGACCCGGTGATCACGTTGCTGCAGCGCTCGGGCGACCTGAAGGTCGTCACCGACACCCGCGTCGTCGCCGACGCCGACAAGCTGTTCGGCGGGCCGATGCCGGCCGGCTGCCTGTATGCGCCGGAGACGCTGATCCAGCGCAACCCGAACACGATCCAGGCACTGACCAACGCGCTGGTCCGCGCCGACAAGTGGATCCAGGCGGCAGGGCCGTCCGACATCGTGAAGGCGGTGCCCGAGAGCTACCTGCTCGGCGACCGCGCGGTCTACATCGACGCGTTCCTCGCCGCGAAGGGCGCGCTGTCGGTCGACGGCATGTTCCCGGAGGCGGGTCCGGAGACCGCACGGCGCGCGCTCGCCAGCATCGACCCTGAAGTCGCCGCCGCCAAGCTCGATCTCACGGCGGTCTACACGAACGAGTTCGTCAAGAAGGCGAACGCAAAGTTCGCGAAGGGCTAGGCTTCCAGAGCGTCTCGAGCGATCCGCGTTCGTCGGCCCGGGACCGCGGTCGACTGCGGTTTTCGGGGATTGGTCGGATCGTCGTTGCCTGCGCCGCTTCAGGCGCGGATGGTGTCGTCTCCCGCAACCCCTGGAGAGACGCTCATGAAGCCATTCATCTCACGTCGATCGTTCTGCGCCGGCACGGCGCTGCTCCCTGCCGCCACGCTCTTCCTGCCTGGCTGTGGCGGGGGCGGAGACGCCGCGTCATTCGAACAGCCGGCCGCCGGGCCGCTCCGCGCGGTCGTGCCGTCCACGGAAGCGCCCGCGCAATGGGCCGACATCGCGATGCGCGCCGCTGCATTGGCGCCGGTTCCCGGTCTGCCGCCGCACTTCGAGGCACGCAGTTTCTCGATGGCCTTCCTTGCGGCCCATGACGCGCTGAACGCGATCAGCCCGGTCTATGCGACCTATCTGACCCCGCTGTCTGCGCCGGGCGCGAATGCCGAAGCGGCGGTCGCCGCCGCCGTGCACGACGTGCTCGTGCACGAGATGCCGTTCGCGCAGACGCTGCTCGACAGCGAATACGCCGCCGCCATCGGCGCGATCCGCGGCGCCGGCTCCAAGCCGCAGGGTG
>JBDSAB010000240.1:0-3720 GCA_039922395.1 Caldimonas sp. | reverse complement strand
ACCCACCAGAACCTCGAGGAGCGCGTCAAGGCCGGCTCGTTCCGCGAAGACCTGTTTCACCGCCTCAACGTGATCCGCCTGCGCCTGCCGGCGCTGCGCGAACGCCTCGAGGACGTGCCGCCGCTGACGCGCTTC
Organism: Caldimonas sp.; assembly: GCA_039922395.1. Classification (GTDB taxonomy): domain Bacteria; phylum Pseudomonadota; class Gammaproteobacteria; order Burkholderiales; family Burkholderiaceae_C; genus Schlegelella_A. The sequence goes on along the minus strand of JBDSAB010000240.1, from coordinate 3,585 downwards.
TTCCTGCAGAAGAGCGCGCGCGAGCTCGGCGTCGAAGGCAAGCGCATCACCGATCCCGCGCTGGCGCAGCTGATGCAGTTCGAGTTTCCCGGCAACGTCCGGCAGCTCGAGAACATCTGCCACTGGCTGACCGTGATGGCGCCGGGTCAGGTGATCGACGCGAAGGATCTGCCGCCGGAGTTGCAGCAGGCCCGTCCGCCGCGGCGCGCACCGGAAGAAACCGCGCCGACGCCGTCGTTCACGGCCGCGCCGGCGCCTGCACCGGCTCCCGCAGTCACCACGGTCAGTGCCGCCGCAGCGGTTGGCGACGCTGTTGCGGCGCCGGTAGTCGCACCCGCCGCGCCGGTGCTGCCGACGCCGTGGCTCAGCGGGCTGGAGCGCGATGCCCGCATCCTGCTCGAAGCCGGCGAGCCGATGGTCTGGGAGACGATGACGCGCAAGTTCGAGGCGCAGCTGATCCACACTGCGCTCGAGATCACCCGCGGACGCCGGATCGAGGCCGCGCAGAAGCTCGGCATCGGCCGCAACACCATCACGCGCAAGATCCAGGAACTCGGCCTGGAGGATTGATCCGGCGGTCGGCCGCGCCGACGCGCGGTCAGCGTGTCAGGCGATCGGACCGATCTCGGCCAGCACCGGCGCGTGGTCGCTCGGCCGTTCGTTCTTGCGGGTCGGCCGATCGATCGAGCAAGCCGTGACGCGTGCCTTCAGCGCATCGCTGACGAGGATGTGGTCGATGCGCAGGCCGCGACCCTTCTGGAAGGCGAGCTGCCGGTAGTCCCACCACGACCAGCTCTTCGGCGGCTGCTCGAACAGGCGGAACGCGTCGTGCAGGCCGGCACCGCAGATCGTTTCGAAATGGCCGCGCTCTTCCGGCGTGCACATGATCTGGCCTTCCCAGGCGGCCGGATCGTGGACGTCCTGGTCGTGCGGCGCGATGTTGTAGTCGCCCATCAGCACGAGCTCAGGATGGCGCGCGCATTCGTCGCGGATCCACGCGCACAGCGCGCCGAGCCAGCGCATCTTGTAGGCGAACTTGTCGCTGCCCGGCATCTGCCCGTTGGGGAAATAAGCGCCGATGACGCGCACGCCGTCGACCGTCGCGGCGATCACGCGGGCCTGCGGGTCGTCGAAGCCGGGGATGTTGCGGACGACATCGGTCGCCGGATTGCGGCTCAGCAGCGCGACGCCGTTGTAGGTCTTCTGCCCGAAGAATTCGCAGCGATAGCCGGCGGCGGAGATCTCCAGGTGGGGAAACTTCTCGTCCTCGAGCTTGGTCTCCTGCAGGCACATCACGTCGGGCCGATGGGTCTCGAGCCAGGTCAGCAGCTGCGGCAGGCGGATCGCGAGTGAATTGACGTTCCAGGTGGCGAATTTCATCGGCATATCAGACGATAGAGCGGTGCCCGTTGCGGCCGCTCAGATGTGCAGATAGGCGAGGACGCCGAGTGCCGTACCGACCGCACTCAGGCCGAAGACGCCGTACTGCAGCCAGCGGCTCTTCGTCAGCAGCGCGATCGCCGCCATCGCGATCGCAATCTGGAGGGCCGTCGTCGCCTGAGCCCAGCGGTGATGCTGGTGGATCTGCTCGTCGCTCTTCCGGTTCCATTCGTCCGACGCCTTCTCGAGCTTCTCGGCGTCCCGCTTGATCACATCCTTTTCGCCTTTGTAGCGCTTGATCTCGTCGACATAGAACGCACGCCGTGATTCCGGCGCGAGTTCAAGGGCGAGCTCGGCCAGGTTCTGCTTGCTGCTCTTGGCCTGGTAGTAGTTCCACTGGTTCGACGCCTCGGTCTTCTTGATCGCCGCGTCGTTCTTGTAGAGACCGGCGTTGGACTGCGTCAGGCCGCCCATGTACGCGAACACGGCGCCGACGGTCGCGATGATCGCGGTGGCCACCGCGAGCCGCCCGGCAAAGTCTCTGGGGCCCGAATGCGCCGCCGCATGTTCGAGTTCATGCTCGTGTGGGCCGTGCACGTGAAAGCCGCCTGCTGACATCAGTGTTCCTTGTCTCGGGTGTACGTCACGAAGCTGTAGGCCAGACCGTCGGGGCGCTGGTGGTCGGCGCGCGCAGTCTGCCTGAACTGGCGCCGATCCCAGGGCGGAAAGTACGTGTCGGCCTCGAAATCGGCGTCGATCTCGGTCAGCACGAGTTCGTCGGCGAGCGGCAGCGCGGCTGCGTACACCGAGGCTCCGCCGATCACGTAGACCTTCTGCGCGTCGGCGACACGGGCCAATGCCGACGCCAAGTCGGGCGCCGTTTCGGCACCGGCGGCCTCGAACTGCGCGTTGCGGGTGATGACGATGTTGCGCCGCCCGGGCAGCGGCCGTCCGATCGATTGCCAGGTCTTGCGCCCCATCAGGATCGGCGCGCCGAGGGTTGTCTTCTTGAAATGGGCCAGGTCGTCGGGCAGGTGAACCAGCAGCGCGTTGCCGAGGCCGATTCCGCCGTTGCGGGCGACGATGGCGATCAGACTGACGGTCGGCGCGGGCATGGCGTCGATTGTCGCAGTGCGGATCGGCGCGGCGATAATTCGACCTGCGTCTTGCGCTCACGACCCAGGCCCTGCCGATGTCCGACTCCTCGCTGCCCCAGCCCGACGCGCTCGACGCGTGGCGCCAGAGCGCAGCACGCTCCGCGCCGCAGGGTGACCTTCACCGGCTGAACTGGGTCACGCCCGAGGGCATCGTCGTCAAGCCGCTCTACACGGCCGCCGACTTGCAGGGCGTACCGCATCTCGACAGCCTGCCCGGGTTTCCGCCCTACGTGCGCGGGCCGCAGGCGACGATGTACGCGGCGCGGCCATGGACGATCCGCCAGTACGCCGGCTTCTCGACCGCCGAGGCGTCGAACGACTTCTACCGCAAGGGGCTCGCCGCCGGCGGCCAGGGCGTCAGCGTCGCGTTTGATCTGGCGACCCATCGCGGCTACGACAGCGACCATCCGCGCGTGACCGGCGACGTCGGCAAGGCCGGCGTCGCGATCGATTCGGTCGAGGACATGAAGATCCTGTTCGACGGCATCCCGCTCGACAAAGTCAGCGTGTCGATGACGATGAACGGCGGAGTGCTGCCGGTGCTCGCCGGCTACATCGTCGCGGCCGAGGAACAGGGCGTATCGGAGGACAAGCTGAGCGGGACCATCCAGAACGACATCCTCAAGGAGTTCATGGTCCGCAACACGTACATCTATCCGCCGGCGCCGAGCATGAGGATCGTCGGCGACATCATCGACTACACATCGCGGCACATGCCGCGCTTCAACTCGATCTCGATCTCCGGCTACCACATGCAGGAGGCCGGCGCGAACCAGGCGCTCGAGCTCGCTTTCACGCTGGCCGACGGACAGGAATACGTGCGTACCGCGATTGCCAAGGGCATGGACGTGGACGATTTCGCGCCGCGCCTGTCGTTCTTCTGGGCCATCGGCATGAACTTCTATCTGGAAGTGGCCAAGATGCGCGCCGCACGCCTGTTGTGGTGCCGCATCATGAAAGGCTTCGACGCGAAAAACGCCAAGAGCCTGATGCTGCGTACCCATTGCCAGACCTCGGGCTGGTCGCTGACCGAGCAGGACCCTTACAA
>JBDSAB010000239.1:0-15956 GCA_039922395.1 Caldimonas sp. | reverse complement strand
CCTACGACCACTGGCAGGACTGGTACGCGTTGAAGGACGAGAGCGGCGAGCGCAGCGTCACGATCAATTCCGACAACTACAGCGGTCTGCCGTACCGCGTCGCGATCGACGCGATCGCCGATGCGCTTGAGCACCGCGGCCTAGGCGGCAAGGTCACGACCTGGCGACTGCGCGACTGGGGCATCAGCCGGCAGCGCTACTGGGGCACGCCGATCCCGATCGTCCATTGCGCGGCGTGCGGCGTCGTCCCGGTGCCCGAGGCCGACCTGCCGGTCGTGCTGCCGGAAGATCTGATCCCCGACGGCTCCGGCAATCCGCTCAACAAGCACGCCGCCTTCCTGAACGTCGACTGCCCGTCGTGCGGCAAGCCCGCGCGCCGCGAGACCGACACGATGGACACCTTCGTCGACAGCTCGTGGTACTTCATGCGCTACTGCGACGCCCACGACGAGAAGGCGATGGTCGGCGCCGGCAGCGCCTACTGGATGCCGATGGACCAGTACATCGGCGGCATCGAGCACGCGATCCTGCACCTGCTCTATGCGCGCTTCTGGACCAAGGTGATGCGCGACCTCGATCTGATCTCGATCGACGAGCCGTTCACCCGGCTGCTGACGCAGGGCATGGTGCTGAACCACATCTACTCGCGCACCACCGAGCAGGGCGGCGTCGAGTACTTCTGGCCCGACGACGTCGAGAGCGGTGCGGACGGCGCCTGCCTGAAGAGCGACGGCTCGGCCGTGACCTACGAAGGTCTCGGCACGATGAGCAAGAGCAAGAACAACGGCGTCGATCCGCAGCAGCTGATCGATCGCTATGGCGCCGACACGGCGCGGCTGTTCGTGATGTTCGCGTCACCGCCCGAGCAGACGCTCGAGTGGAACGATGCCGGCGTCGAGGGCGCCAACCGGTTCCTGAAGCGGCTCTGGAACTTCGGTGCCCAGCAGGCCGAGGTGCTGACCGCGACACCCGCCACGGGTAGCGATGCGAGCGGCAAGGCGCTGCGCTTCGAGATCCACACGGTGCTGCGCCAGGTTCGCTACGACTACGACCGCATGCAGTACAACACCGTCGTCTCCGGGGCGATGAAGCTGCTCAATGCGCTCGAAGGGGCCCGCGGCCTGTCCGGCAGCGGCGCGACGGCAGCACTGCGCGAAGGCTACGGCATCCTGCTGCGCGTGCTGTATCCGGTCTGCCCGCACACCACCTGGATGCTGTGGAAGGAGCTCGGCTATGCCGCGCGGCACGGCGACCTGCTCGATGCGCCGTGGCCCGACGTCGACGAGAGCGCGCTGGTCCAGGACGAGATCGAGCTGATGCTGCAGGTCAACGGCCGGCTGCGCGGCTCGATCAAGGTCGACGCGACCGCCAGCCACCAGGCGATCGAGGTCGCCGCGCTGGCGAGCCCTGAGTTCCTGCGCTTCGCCGATGGCCGGCCGATCCGCAAGGTGATCGTCGTGCCAGGCCGGCTCGTCAACATCGTCGTCTGATGCCGGGCCGGCGCAACGTCCTCGCCGCCCTCGTCGCCGGCGCAGTGGCCGGCTGCGGTTTCGAATTGAAGCGCGCACCGGAGCTGCGTTTTCGCACCGTGCAGCTGGTCGGCTTCACGGCGCGCTCGCCGCTCGCCGCCGAGCTGCGCACCAGCATCGACGCCAGCACGACGACCAAGGTCGTCGACAGCGCAGCGCAGGCCCAGGTCGTGCTCGAGGCAATCGCCGACTCGCGCGAGAAGGGCGTCGTCGCGTCCACCGCGGCCGGGCAGGTCACGGAATTCCAGCTGCGCGCGCGCTTCCGCTTCCGGCTGCGCACGGTCGCCGGCAAGGAACTGATCGCGTCGACCGAAATCCTGCAGAGCCGCGACATGAGCTACACCGAGAGTGCCGCACTCGCGAAAGAACAGGAAGAGGCGGCGCTGTACCGCGCGATGCAGACCGACATCGTGTCGCAGGTCATGCGACGGCTCGCCTCGGTCAATCCGTTCTAGGACCCGACCATGCAGCTACGCGCCGAGCAGCTCGCCAATCACTTGCAGAAGGGGGTCGGGCCGCTCTACACGGTCTGGGGCGACGAGGCTCTGCTGGCGCAGGAAGCCGGCGATGCGATCCGCGCCGCGGCGCGCGCGTCCGGGTGCACCGAGCGGCAGGTCCACGTCGTCGCCGGCAACCACTTCGACTGGAGCGGGGTGCTCGGCGCCTCGCAGGCGCTCAGCCTGTTCGCAGACCGCCAGCTGATCGAGATCCGCATCCCCTCCGGCAAGCCCGGCAAGGACGGCTCCGAGGCGATCCAGCGCTACTGCGAGACGGCCGCCTCGAAGCTGGCCGGCGATATCGTCACCTTGGTCCAGCTGCCGAAGCTCGACCGCACCCAGCAGTCGAGCGCGTGGTTCGCGGCGCTCGATGCGCGTGGCGTGACGATTCGCGTCGATCCGGTCGAGCGCAGGGCGCTGCCTCAATGGATCGCCCAGCGCCTCGCCGCACAGGGCCAGCGCGTTGCCAGCGGCGAGGCCGGGCAGCGCACGCTGGCGTTCTTCGCCGATCGGGTCGAGGGCAACCTGCTCGCCGCCCACCAGGAGGTGCAGAAGCTCGGCCTGCTGTATCCGCCCGGTGAGCTCGCGTTCGAGCAGGTCGAGGCCGCGGTCCTGAACGTTGCGCGCTACGACGTGTTCCGGCTCGGCGAGGCGGTGCTCGCCGGCCAGGTGGCGCGCGCGCTGCGCATGCTCGACGGCCTGCACGCCGAAGGTGAAGCGGCGGTGCTCGTGCACTGGACACTCAGCGAGGACATCCGCGGGCTGAAGCGGGTCAAGGATGCGGTCGCCTCGGGCAAGCCGTTGCCGCTGGCACTGCGCGAAGCGCGCGCCTGGGGTGCGAAGGAGCGCCTGTTCGAGCGCGCCGTCGGTGTCGCCAGCGAGGCCGCATTGGCCGAGTTGCTCGCGGCGGCGCAGGTCTGCGACGGCCTGGTCAAGGGCCTGCGCCACCCGGACTGGCCGGCCGACGCCTGGGACGGCTTGAAGCGCCTCGTGCTGATGGCCTGCGAGCGGATCGGCGGCGGTGCGCGCCGCAATGGCCCGGCGCTGCGTCTCGCGCTGACGCCGCAGCCGCGCTGATTCGGCGCGGCGCCAAAAGGACGCGGGCCGCGCGTCAGCCGTCCCGTTCGATCGCCGCGCGCACGCGCTGCAGCGCCAGCGCCACTGTCTGTTCGCGAATCGCCGCGCGATCGCCGCTCAGTTGCAGCAGTTCCGGCACGCCAGCAATGCCGCGCCGGGCGATCGCCAGCCAGACCGTGCCGACCGGCTTGCCGGGAGTCGCGCCGCCCGGTCCGGCGATGCCGGTCACCGCGACCGCCCATGTCGCCTCGGAATGCGCCAGTGCGCCCTCGGCCATCGCACGCGCGACCTCCGCGCTGACAGCGCCGTGGGCGGCGATCCGGCCCGGGTCGATGCCGAGCATCCCGGTCTTCGCGGCATTCGAATAGGTGACGAAGCCGCGCTCGAACCATGCGCTCGAGCCGGCGCGATCGGTGCAGGCCGCCGCGATCATTCCGCCGGTGCACGACTCGGCGGTTGCCAGCATCGCGCCGCGCGACTGCAGTGCGTTCGCCAGTGCCTCGACCTCGGATGCGAAGTCGCTCACCAAGCCCTCCACAGCGCGATGACCAGCAGCGTGCACAACGCAGCGACCAGGTCGTCGAGCATGATCGCGAAGCCCTGCCGCCATCCGATCGGCTGGCCGCGCCGCACCTTGTACAACGCGTCGGCCCAGGCCACCGGCCCCGGCTTGGCCGCATCGAAGATCCGGAACAGCACGAAGGCGACGGCCTGGGCCCAGAAGCCCGCCGGCGTCACGAGCCAGAGCACGAGCCAGAAGCCGACGACTTCGTCCCAGACGATGGCGCCCGGATCGGCGAGCGCAAGGTGGCGCGCGGTCTCGGTGCAGGCCCACCAGCCGACCAGTGCCGAGACGCCGACCACGACCCCCCACTGGAATGCATCGGTATGCGGTCGGAGCAGCACGTAGGCCAGCCACGCCCAGAGCGTGCCGACGGTCCCTGGCGCGACCGGCGAGAGGCCGCTGCCGAAGCCGAGCGCGATCGCGTGGGCCGGATGCGTGAGCAGGAAGCGCACGTTCGGCCGGCGTGCGACGACGGCGACCGGCGGATCGAGGCGCGGCGCGCTGCTCACGGTCGGCCCTGCGCTCGGCTCGAGGGCTGCTGAAGGCGATCGGCAGTCATCGCTGTGGAGCGGGTCATGTCTTGAAATGATCGAACGATCCGTAGCGGTCGGCGACGACGTCGCCGCGCGCATCGACGAGCTGCAGGCCGGCAGCGGACTCGATGCGCCCGATGCGGGTCACGTCGACGCCGCTCAGCGTCGCCGCCTGGCGCACGCCATCGGCCGATGAGGCCGGCGCGCTGAACACCAGCTCGTAATCGTCGCCGCCGGCCAGCGTGTACTCGCGGCGTCTTGCCGCCGGCTGATGGGCCAGCGCGCGACCGGCCGGCAGCGCATCGATATCGACAGTCGCGCCGACCGCGGAACGGCGCAGGATATGGCCGAGGTCGCCGAGCAGGCCGTCGGAGACGTCGATGGCGCTCGTCGCGATCCCGCGCAGCGCCACGCCGAGTGCAACCCGTGGCTGCGGTCGCTCCATGGACGCGCGGGCGATCTCGAAGTCGGCCGCCTCGAGCGAGACGTGACCGCGAAAGGCCTCGAGCGCGAGCCGGGCATCGCCGAGCGTGCCGCTGACATACAGGTCATCGCCGGCGCGCGCACCGGAACGCAGCAGCGCCGCACCGTCCGGAACCTCGCCGAATACCGTGATGCAGATCGTCAGCGGGCCGCGAGTCGTGTCGCCGCCGACCAGCTCGCACTCGTGCACATCGGCGAGCGCGAACAGGCCTTGCGCGAAGCCGTCGAGAAACTCGGGCTCGGCGCGCGGCAGAGCGAGCGCCAGTGAGAACGCGAGCGGACGGGCACCGCACGCCGCCAGGTCGCTGAGGTTCACGGCGAGCGCCTTGTGGCCGAGGCGGTCGGGCGCGACCGTCGACAGGAAGTGGCGGCCTTCGACCAACATGTCGCTCGAGACCGCCAGCTGATGTCCGGCGCGCGGCACGAGCAGCGCGCAGTCGTCACCGATGCCGAGCGCCGCGCGACGGACCGGCCGGGTGAAGTACCGGTCGATGAGCTCGAACTCGCCGATGGTCATGAGTGGGGTCGATACCGTCGCTGGAGTTCAAGCCTTGGGGCATTATCCAAGCGCCGCGGTGTACGGCTTACAGGACCCAGCGAGACCCCATGATGCCCAGCTCCGAACAAAAGGCCGCCGAACTGCGCCGCGCGGCGCTCGACTACCACGAGTTCCCGACGCCGGGCAAGGTGGCGATCGCGGCCACCAAGCAGCTCGTCAACCAGCACGACCTCGCGCTCGCCTACTCGCCAGGCGTTGCTGCCGCCTGCGAGGAGATCGTGATCGACCCCGCGAACGCGTTCCGGTACACCGCACGCGGCAACCTGGTCGCGGTGATCACGAACGGCACTGCGGTGCTCGGCCTCGGCGACATCGGCCCGCTCGCCGCCAAGCCGGTGATGGAAGGCAAGGGTGTCCTCTTCAAGAAGTTCGCGGGCATCGACGTCTTCGACATCGAGGTCAACGAGAAGAACCTCGACAAGCTGATCGACCTCATCGCCGCGCTCGAGCCGACCTTCGGCGGCATCAACCTCGAGGACATCAAGGCGCCCGACTGCTTCTACGTCGAGCGCGCGCTGCGCTCGCGGATGAACATCCCGGTCTTCCACGACGACCAGCACGGCACGGCGATCGTCGTCGGCGCCGGCGTGCTCAACGCGTTGAAGGTCAGCGGCAAGGACATCCGCAATGTCAAGCTCGTCACCTCGGGCGCCGGCGCCGCCGCCCTCGCCTGCCTCGGCCTGCTGGTCAAGCTCGGCGTGCCGCGCGAGAACATCTGGGTCACCGACCTGGCCGGCGTGGTCTACGAAGGCCGCACCGAGCTGATGGACGAGGACAAGGTCTTCTTCGCGCAGAAGACCTCGCACCGGACGCTCGCCGACGTCATCGCCGGCGCGGACATCTTCCTCGGGCTGTCGGCCGCCGGCGTGCTGAAGAAGCAGATGGTGGCGACGATGGCGGCCAATCCGGTGATCTTCGCGCTCGCGAATCCGACTCCGGAAATCCTGCCGGAGGAGGTGCTCGAGGTGCGCAGCGACGCGATCATGGCGACCGGGCGGACCGACTACCCGAACCAGATCAACAACGTCCTCTGCTTCCCGTACATCTTCCGTGGCGCGCTCGACTCGGGCGCCACCACCATCACCGCCGAGATGGAGATCGCCGCGGTCCACGCGATCGCCGAGCTCGCGCAGGCCGAACAGAGCGAGGTCGTGGCAGCCGCCTATGCCGGCATCGCGCTCAGCTTCGGCCGCGAGTACCTGATCCCGAAGCCGTTCGACCCGCGGCTGATGATGCGGATCGCACCGGCCGTCGCGAAGGCTGCGGCCGATTCCGGCGTCGCGCTGCGCCCGATCGCCGATCTCGACGCCTACCGCTCGAAGCTGCAGTCGTTCGTCTATGCCTCCGGCGCGACGATGCGGCCGATCTTCAGCATGGCGAAGAACGCGCCCCACAAGCGCGTCGCCTATGCCGAGGGCGAGGAAGAGCGCGTGCTGCGCGCAGTCCAGGTCGTGGTCGACGAAGGCGTCGCCCGGCCGACCCTGATCGGCCGGCCGGAGATCATCGCGCAGCGGATCGCGAAGTTCGGCCTGCGCCTGAGCGCCGGTCGCGACTACGACATCGTCAATACCGAGCACGACGACCGCTTCCGCTCCTACTGGACGGCGTACCAGAAGATGACCGCGCGCAAGGGCGTCACCGCGCAGCTCGCGAAGATCGAGATGCGCCGGCGCCTGACCTTGATCGGCTGCATGCTGCTGAAGACCGGCGAGGTCGACGGCCTGCTGTGCGGGACCTGGGGCGGCCCGACGATGCACCTGCACTACATCGACCAGGTCATCGGCCTGCGCGAGGGCGCCCGGACCTACGCGTGCATGAACTGGCTGATGCTGCCGGGCCGCCAGGTCATGCTGGTCGACACCCACATCAACTACGACCCGACCGCCGAGCAGCTGGCCGAGATCACGATCATGGCGGCCGAGGAAATGAAGCGCTTCGGCCTGCGTCCGAAGGCGGCGCTGCTGTCGCACAGCAACTTCGGCACCAGCAACCAGCCGTCGGCGGTGAAGATGCGTCAGGCCCTGGCGCTGCTGCACGAGCAGGCGCCATGGCTCGAGGTCGACGGCGAGATGCACGGCGACGCGGCGCTCGACGCGCCCTACCGGACCGGCCTGATGCCCGACACGCCGCTGACCGGCGAGGCCAACCTGCTGGTCCTGCCGAACATCGATGCCGCCAACATCAGCTACAACCTGCTGAAGGTCGCGGCCGGCGGCGGCATCGCGATCGGCCCGGTGCTGCTCGGCGCGGCCCAGCCGGTGCACATCCTGACGCCGTCGGCGACGGTCCGTCGCATCATCAACATGACCGCGCTGACGGTCGCCGACGCGAACGCTGCCCGCTAGCGGCGCCGTGCCAGCGCCGCGCCTCTGAGGGCCGCAAGCCCTCCTCCGGGCGCTCGCGCCAGCCGATCTGTGGTCTATGGGCGGGAAAGTCCGCCCCTCGCCTCTATGCGTCCGGCATCAGCCAGCTCGCGTTACCGGTTGCGGATCGAGACGAATGTGAGCGCACGCCAGCAGACCCTTCTTCGTGCACTGAATTGAGGCAGAGGCTTGAGGTTTACGACCCGTTTCGGTAACATCGACGTCTTTCGCCTTAAGGGATAACCCGTGTTGTTCTCCGGTCAGCCGCCGCGGGGAAACCCGCTGCGCAGGTGGGGGCTCGGAGTCAGCATCGCAGCCTGTCTGCTTGTCGGCGCCGAGGCTTCGGCCCGCCAGACGGCCGGAACGCTGGAGCCGATTCGGGTCAGCCAGTTGCCTCCGGATGCGCAGGCCGTCCACCGGTCGATTCGTGCCGGCGGGCCTTTTGCCTATCCGAAGGACGGAACCGTATTCGGTAATCGAGAACGCATCCTGCCGTCGCGGCCGCGCGGGTTCTACCGCGAGTACACCGTCGCGCGCCCCGGAGCACGAGACCGCGGCGGACGCCGGATCGTCTGCGGCGGCCATGAGGCGAAGGCGCCGGAGACTTGTTTCTACACCGTCGATCACTACAGCAGCTTTCGCAGGATTACGCCGTGACCGCAGGCCGACAGATTTTTTTCATGACTCAAGGAGGAACGTGACCATGCAGTTGCAGACAGTCCGTCCGAACATTGTTCAATCGATACGCGCCTATCGCGTCGACGATCTGATGCAGGCGGCGCAGACCGCCGGGCAGCATTTTCTCTACGCCAACCTGACGACGGCGCAGACCAAACAGGATGTGCTCGAAGGCATCGCCGATGCCTTCCTGTTCCCGGCGCATTTCGGCAAGAACCTCGATGCGCTTTTCGACTGCATGACCGACCTGGTCCACAAAGCCGGCAACCAACCCGGCTTCGTCGTCGTGCTCGAGCAGCTGCCCGACAACCCGCGTTTCGATCGCGAGGCGCGCGAGCAGCTGCTCGACGTCTTTCGCGATGCGGCGGACTTCTGGGCCGAACGCAAGATACCGTTCAGGTGCTTCTATTCTTTTCAGTAGCCCGCTCTCAAGAACAAGGTTCCTGGGAGCGGGCTACCGAGATGGCCCAAAGCGTAGCGGACAAGCCGGTCAAGCCGGCCGCCAAGAGTGCAGCGAACAGCAGCTTCGGCATGAACATGCCGTTGATGAGCAGCGCCTTCGACACCGCGATGTGGTTGAACGCCGCCTGAGCGGCGCGTGACGTCAGTCCGCCGGCGCCACTTCGCCGGCGGAAGCAGGATCTGGCGGCAACGCGGCCGCCAGCGCCACGAATTCAGCGACCGGCACTTCCTCGGCCCGGCGCTGCACGTCGAAGCGGCCGCCGAATCCGCGCTGCTCCAGATAGCGCCCGAGCGTGTGGCGCAGGATCTTGCGGCGCTGCGAGAACGCGACGGCGACGATCTCGCCGAGCCGCTTCGCGTCCACGGCCGCCACCTGCGGCAGCGGCAACATGCGGACGATGGCCGACTCGACCTGGGGCGGCGGCTCGAACGCAGCAGCCGGCACGTCGAGCACCGATTCGATGTCGTAGCGCCACTGCAGCATCACGCTGAGGCGGCCGTACGCCTTGGTGCAGGGCACGGCGGCCATTCGCTGCACGACCTCGCGCTGCAGCATGAAATGCTGGTCCTCGACCGACTCGACCACTTCGAGCAGGTGGAACAGGATCGGCGTCGAGATGTTGTACGGCAGGTTGCCGACCACGCGCAGCGGGGCGCCGAGCTTCTCCGCGAGGGCGCGAAAGTCGACGTTCAGCACGTCGGCCTCGATCACGTCGAGGTCGGTGCGCGCGCGCAGCCGGCGGGCCAGATCGCGATCGAGCTCGATCACCGTCAGCCGATCGACGGACGCGGACAGCGGACCGGTCAATGCGCCGAGACCGGGGCCGATCTCGACCAGCGCATCGGACCGCCGCGGTCCGATCGCGGCGACGATCGCATCGATCACCGCGGCATCGGTCAGGAAATGCTGGCCGAACCGCTTGCGGGCGACGTGCTTCACGACGGCGCGCCGCTCAGGTCGGCGGCTCGCGCATCTCGATGTAGGCCCGGCCGCGCAGGTCGCGCAACCACTCGGTGTAGACGTCCTCGAACTTCTGCTCGCGCAAGATGTTGCGGGCCTGTTCGCGCTGCTGCTTCGGATCGAGCGTCACCGCGCGACGGTCGAGCACCTGGATCAGGTGCACGCCGAAGCGCGAGACGACCGGATCGGACAAACCGCCGGGCTGCAGCCGGTTGATCACTTCCTCGAACTCCGGCACGAAGGTTCCCGGCGAGACCCAGCCGAGGTCGCCGCCCTGCGCCGCGCTCGAGTCCTCGGAGTTCTCGCGCGCCGCCTGCTCGAACGATTGGGTGCCGGCGGCGATCTTCTGCTTGATGTCGGCGAGCCGGCGGATCGCCTGGTCCTGCGGCAGCTGAGCCGAGGTGCGCAGCAGGATATGGCGAGCTCGCGTCTGCTGGACCGTGAAAGTGCCGGCATCCCGGCGCTCGACCAGCTTCAGCAGGTGAAAGCCCGCGCCGCTGCGCAGCAGCTCCGGCGCGACGTCGCCACTGCGCAGGCCGCGCACTGCATTGACGAACACGTCGGGCAGGCGGTCGGCGGGTCGCAGGCCGATCACGCCGCCATCGGCACGATTGCCGTCTTCCGAAACCTCCTTGGCGACCGCTTCGAACGGCTCGCCCGCGCGCACCCGCGCGCGCGCTGCCTCGGCTCGGGCCTGACGCTCCGCGACCTCGGCCGCGCTGGCGCCCTCCGGCACGGTGACGAGGATCTGCGCAACGTTCAGCTGCGCCGTCAAGCCGGCGGCGGCGCGCCGTTCCTCGAGCACCGCATCGATCTCGACCTCGCTGACGCGGATGCGTTCCATCACCTCGCGTTCGCGCACCCGCTCGACCAGCATCTGATCGCGCACGTTGGCGCGGAACTTTGCAAATTCAATGCCGTCCTGGCGCAGCTTCTGGCGCAGCTGGGCCAGCGTCAGCTGGTTCTGCAACGCGACGCTCGAGACCGCCCGGTCGACCTCGGCCTCGTCGAGCTTCATGCCGCTGTCGCGCGCGTTGGTGACCTGAACGCGCTCGTCGATCAGTGCGTTGACGATCTGCTCGCGCAGGACCGACAGCGGCGGCAGGTTCGCCTTGGTGCGCGCCGCCTCGGCCCGGACCCGCTCGATCCGCTGCTGCACTTCGCCGGCAGTGACGAGCTCCGAGTTGACGACGGCGACGATGTAGTCGCCGTTGCGCGTTGCGGCCGGCCGGGCTGGCTGCGCGGCGACGGCCTGCGCCAGCAGCCCGAGCGCGAACGCACAGGCCAGCCAGCGCCAAGCGGCGGCCGTCGCACGCGGCGATCGGCGTCCGGCGGCAAAGACGACCGACCGCCAGGCAAAGCGCAGGGTGGGCGGAGAACGGTGGAAATCAGTCATACGGATTGAACGGTAGCGGCGTCGTCCGCTCCTCGCGGAGCATGCGGTAGCCCGGCACATTGTCCTTCAAGACCTGGAGCGGATTGGAGCCGAGGCGGGACAGCCCAACCAGCTCCAGCTGGATCAGCAAGCGGGTCGTCGCATCGCTTCGGCCGGTCGAGAGCCGCTCGGCGACGATCCGCCCGACCCAGCAGCCGGCGTCGTATTCAGCACCGATGATCGAGTCGATGATGCGGCTGTCCTTCATGCTGTAGTTGACCCGGCCGACGGCGTACAGGCTGCCTCCGCACGCACTCGAACTGCCGCCCGCTGCGGGCGAATCGGCGCTGCGCCGGAACACCGGCCACTGCCAGCCGATCTCCATCTGCTCGGTCAGGCCGCGGGTCAGGCGATAGGTCGCGCTGACGGTGCGAAACGGGCCGGGCGAGTAGCGCACGCCGGCGATCGAGCGCTCGATCCGGGTGTTGTCGGGGTTGTACTGGATCGCCGCGTCGAAGTTCCAGTTGCGGACCAGCGAGGTCGAGCCGAGCAGCAGCACGTCGGAGAACCGCTGGGTCGACGGCTGCAGGTCCGGCGTGATGCGCTGATCGCGAAACCGGTAGCGCTGCACGACCCCCAACCGCAGCATCTCGGCACCGGTCTCCGGGTCGAGAAACCGGGTCGTGAGGCCGGCGGTCAGCTGATGGGCATCGGCGACGCGGTCGACACCGGAGAACGGGTTCTCGCTGAAGATCGATTCGAAGTTGAAGTCCTTCGCCGCCGAATCGAAATTCGGCAGGTCGTTCTGCTGTACGTACGGCGTGTTGACATAGAGCAGACGCGGTTCGAGCGTCTGCCGGACGTTGCGGCCGAACCAGCGCGCATCGCGCTCGAGAGTCCAGGCGCTGTCGACGCTGAGGGTCGGAATCACCCGGGTCGCGTCCTCGCGCACCCCCGTCACAGGTCGATCGAGCGAGTACGACGCCGCATTGAACGAAAGCTTCGGCAGCAGGCTCCAGCCCGGCGTGATGAACGGCCGACTGATGCTCCCGAGCGCATGCACGCGGGTCCCGTTCGGGCGCTCCGGTGTCGCGTTGTTGTCGGGCGTCTCGAAGCGATTGAACTCGCCTTCGAAGCCGAGTTCGATGCCCGGTCCGTAGCGGCCAAGGTAGCGCGTTCCGACCTGCGGGACGCGCTCGTACGGCGCCTCGATCCGGGTTCCCGGATCGACGGTCTGCAGGACCTGCCAGCGCTGCAGACGGCCGTACGTGGTCCAGTCGCCGAACGGCCGGCTGAAGTGCAGGTCGGTCGCCAGCAGGCGCGGCGTCAGGCTGGTGATGTCGCGCGGAAAGTCCTTCCAGTAGTCGTCGTCGGAGACGCGCTGGAGGCGCAGTTGCAGCAACGTGTCGCGCTCGAAGGTGCTGTCGTGAAAGATCCGCAGCCCGAAGCGCGAACGTCGCGCGAGGCTGTCGTACGGCAGCAGGTTGAGCGTCGACTCGCCGTTGTACGAAGGTTCGAGATAGCGCACCTCGGTGCCGAGCCCGGCGCCGCGGCGCACGCTGACCGAGGGCGTGAAGGTGGCGTCGCGGTTCGGCGCGATGTTCCAGTAGTAAGGCGCGCCGACCTGGAAGCCGCTCTTGCTGTCGAGCGCGATGCTCGGTGGCAGCCAGCCCGACTTGCGCGCCTCGTTGAGCGGAAAGCTGATCGACGGCGCCGCCAGGATCGGCACGCCGTAGAAGCGCAGCACGCCGTTGCGGGCAACGCCTTCATTGGTTTCCTGGTCGATCCGCACGCTCCCGGCCGACAGGATCCAGGCCGGCGTGCCGGCGCCGTCGAGGCCGCAGCTCGTGTAGGTCGCATTCGTCGCGACGGCCCGCTGGTCGTCGAGGAAGTCGATGCGATCGGCCTTGCCGCCGGTCCCGAACCGGCCGAGCCGGTAGGTCGGGCTCTGGAAGAAGCCCTCGAAGCGCTGCAGCTTGAGCTGCAGCTCGGGACCGCTGAAGACATTGCCGTTCTCGCTGATGCGCACGTTGCCGACGGCGCGCGCGAGGTCCTCGACCTGCTCATAGTTGAGCCGGTCGGCGCGGATCACGACATTGCCGCGGCGCAGCTCGACATCGCCCTCGGCGATCGCCTCGAGATCGGGCCGGCCGCGCAGTTCGCGCGCACGCAGGACGATCGGCAAAGTCTTCGCGGCGTCGCCGCGCGGCGCGGGGGTGAGCGTTGGCGACGGGCGGAGCCCGATGCCGCCCTCTTCCGCCGGCTGCGCCCACGCATCGAGACAAAGCGCGGCCAGCGCCAGCGGTGCCCAGGGCAGCAGCCCGGCCCGTACGCGCTCGAATGCCGCAGAAGTTCGAAAGGGAGGCAGCAAGGGCGACGGAAAGAGAGGAGGCGTGGTGCGCCGCGTGGGTGCGGCGCCGGCCCGCTCGCGACCGCGTGGCACGCCGGCGTGCGGGGACGGAGACGGTGCGGTTTGTAGAATCGATTATCCACGAGCCCTCGCGCCGCACCGCTGGCCGACTGCCCCTTCAGCCCTCCGCAAGGTCCCGCCATCGCACCCGATTCCCCCGCCATCGTCTGGGCCGATCCGGCCCGCCGCAGTGCGTTCGAGCACTGGCTCGCAGCGATCGCACCGCGTCACGGCTTGCAGGCCGAGAGCCTGCGTGCCGCCTCCAGCGATGCGAGCTTCCGACGCTATCTCCGCGTCGATGCCGCCGATGGGCGCAGCCTGATCGTGATGGACGCGCCACCGCCGCAGGAGGACGTGCGGCCATTCGTGGACGTCGCGCGCCGGCTCGAGAACGTCGGCCTGCACGCGCCGCGCGTGCTCGAGGCGGACGAAGAGCGCGGCTTCCTGTTGCTCACCGACCTCGGCAGTCGGCTCTACCTCGGCGCGCTCGATGACGCGGTCGACGCCGGCGACTTGAAGACCGTCGATGCGCTGATGCGCGACGCGATCGCGGCGCTGATCCGCTGGCAGGGCAGCCCCGATGCCGCCACCTTGCCGCCGTACGACGATGCGCTGCTGCGGCGCGAGCTGGCGCTCTTTCCCGAATGGTGCGTCGGCCGCGAGTACGGCGTCACCTGGAGCGCCGACGACGAAGCGGTCTGGCGCACCGCCTGCGACCTGCTCGTCGAGGGCGCGCTGGCCCAGCCGCGCGTCGCCGTGCACCGCGACTTCATGCCGCGCAACCTGATGGTCGCGACGCCGAACCCGGGCATCCTCGACTTCCAGGATGCGGTGCACGGACCGATCAGTTACGACGTCGCCTCGCTGCTGCGCGACGCGTTCATTTCTTGGGACGAGGAGCAGGAGCTCGACTGGGCCGTGCGCTACTGGGAAACAGCCCGCAAGGCCGCACTCCCGGTGCCCGACGACTTCGGCGACTTCTGGCGTAGCGTCGAGTGGATGGGCCTGCAGCGGCATCTGAAGGTGCTCGGCATCTTCTGCCGCCTGAAGCACCGCGACGGCAAGCCGGCGTACAGCGCCGACCTCCCGCGCTTCTTCAGCTACGCCCACAAGGTCTCGGCGCGCTACAACGCGCTGCGTCCATTGTCGCGGCTGCTCGAGCCGCTGATGGGCGTCAGCCGCATCGAAGCGTTCTACTAGGTCGTGACCTTGCGCCTGCGCCGCTCCAGGACCGCGGCGCGCAGGCGCCAGCGCTGCGGCACCGTTCTCTTCCGACTTCGCCGATGCTGCGCATCACCGACCTGAGGCTCCCGCTCGATCACCCGCCCGAGGACCTGCGGCGGGCGGTCGTCGCGCGCCTCGGCATCGACGACGGCCGCCTGCGCGAGATGACCGTCCACAAGCGCAGCTACGACGCGCGCAAGAAGAGCGCGATCGTGCTGACCTACACCGTCGATTGCGCGATCGAGGGCGACGAGGCCGCGCTGCTCGCCGCGCATCCGGGCGACTCGCATCTGCGCGCGGCGCCGGACATGGGCTACCGCTTCGTCGTAACCCGGCCGGCCGACTTCGCGATCGACAGCGCACGGCGGCCGATCGTCGTCGGCTTCGGCCCGTGCGGCATCTTCTGCGCGCTGGTGCTCGCGCAGATGGGATTGCGCCCGCTCGTCCTCGAACGCGGCAAGGCGGTGCGCGAGCGCACCCGCGACACCTGGGGGCTGTGGCGCAAGGGCGTGCTCGATCCGGAGTCGAACGTGCAGTTCGGCGAGGGGGGCGCCGGCACCTTCTCGGACGGCAAGCTGTGGAGCCAGATCAGCGACCCGCGCCATCTCAGCCGCAAGGTCCTCGACGAGTTCGTCAAGGCCGGCGCGCCCGACGAGATCCTCTATGTCGGCAAGCCGCACATCGGCACCTTCCGGCTCGTCGGCGTGGTCGAGAAGATGCGCGCCGAGATCGAGGCGCTCGGCGGCGAGATCCGCTTCGGTCAGCGCATGACCGACCTGCTGATCGAGGACGGCCACGTGTGCGGCGTCACCGTGACGAGCGCCACCATCCCGCACGGCACGTCGATCGCGGCCGAGCAGGTCGTGCTCGCCGTCGGCCACAGCGCCCGCGACACCTTCGCGGTGCTGCACGAACGCGGCGTGTTCCTCGAAGCCAAGCCGTTCTCAATCGGCTTTCGGATCGAGCACCCGCAGTCGCTGATCGACCGCGCGCGCTTCGGCCCGAGCGCCGGTCATCCGCTGCTCGGCGCGGCCGACTACCGCCTCGTCCACCATGCGCGCAACGGTCGCTCGGTCTACAGCTTCTGCATGTGCCCGGGCGGCACCGTGGTCGCGGCGACGTCGGAGGCCGGACGCGTCGTCACCAACGGCATGAGCCAGTACTCGCGCAACGAGCGCAATGCGAACGCGGGCATCGTCGTCGGCATCACACCGGCCGACTACCGCGCGCCCGGCGCATC
>JBDSAB010000238.1:0-2887 GCA_039922395.1 Caldimonas sp. | reverse complement strand
GCCATGCGCCTGCGCCACATCGAGGTCTTCCATGCGGTGATGCAGACCGGCTCGGTCAGCAAGGCCGCCGAGCTGCTCGGCATCTCGCAACCGGCGGCCAGCAAGGTGCTCGGCCATGCCGAAACGGCCCTCGGCTTTCGGCTGTTCGAGCGCATCAAGGGGCGGCTGCGGCCGACCGCCGAGGCGGCGATCCTGTTCGTCGAGGCCGAGAAGATTCAGCAGGGCATGGGGCAGGTGCGCAGCCTTGCCGAGAACCTGCAGCGCCGGCCCGAGGGTCGCCTGCACATCGGCTGCCTGCCGAGCCTCGCGCTCTCGATCACGCCGCGCGCGGTCAAGGCGTTCCGCCAGCTCCATCCGACCCTGACCTGCCAACTCGAGACCGGCCACATCGACGGCCTGGTGCGAGCCCTGAGGTCGCGCCAGATCGACCTCGCGCTGACCTTCGCGCCGCGCGAGCACGCCGGCATCCGGATGCAGCTGCTCGGCGAGGTCGAGCTCGTCTACCTCGGGCCGGATCCGGGGCCGGGTGACTTCGACCTCGCGACGCTCGACCCGGCCGAACTCGTCCGCATCGCCGACAGCGACATCGTCGGCCGCACCGTCGGCGAGGCGCTCGCCGAAGTCGGCGTCGGGGGCGCGTCGACGATCAGCTCAGAGACGTATTTCGCCGCATGCGCGCTGGCCGCCGAGGTGGGCGGCGTGGCGATCGTCGACGAGCTGACGGCGGCCGCGATGGCGCGTCCGGGCCAGCACCTGCGCCGCATCCGCCCGCGCATGACGGTCGGCGTCGGTGTGCTGACCCACGACAACGAAGTGATCCGCGGCTACTACGCGGCCTTCGTGAAGATACTGAAGGAGGTCTTCGAGCGCAGCGTCGGGCCGAACCGGGCGCGGCCGGCGAGGGCCTGAGCGGGAGCGAGGGCGCGTCGTGTCTCGGCCGGCGCGCGAACCCCCACCGGCTCCGCGCCGGCTCAGGGCTTCAGGTCCATCTCCATGTGGACGAAGTCACCGCGGTAGGTGACCTCGGCGAGATAGATCACCCGCCGCGCCGGGTCGGTGAAGACGCGCCGTACCTCGGCGACCGGCGCGTTCAGGTGCGTCTCGAGGTGGCGCGCGACCTCGAGGTCGGCGGTCGAGATCGTCAGCAGCTGGCGCGCCGACGCGATCGTCACCGACGGCATCTTCAGCAGCAGCGGGATCACCGTCTGGGTGCGGAACTTGACCGGGTGCCGTGCGAACACCTTGGCGTCGAGGTAGATGTCGATCACGCAGTACGGCCGCTCCTGGTGCTTGTGGATGCGCCGCATGTAGACGTAGCGCTCGGCCGCCACGCCGTCGCCGGCGGCGAGGCGCGGGCTGCGCGTCGACGACTCGTCGATGTTCAGGATCGTCGGCTGGGTGTCGCGGTACACCTCGGCGAGGTTGCGCACCGTGGTCTCGACGCGCAGCCACCGGTCGGGCGTCGGCGCCGCCGTCACGAACGTGCCCCGGCCGCGCTGCGGCGAGACCAGGCGGTCGCGCGTCAGCCGCTCGATCGCCTGGCGCACGGTGACGCGGGCGACGCCGAACTCGCGCACGAGCAGCTCGAGCGACGGCAGCTTCTCGCCTTCCTTCCACAGCCCCTTCTGGATGCGCTGGCGGAACAGGTCGGCGAGCTGCGCATAGAGCGGCACGGTCGCGTTGTCGAGGATCGCCGGCGGGCGCGCCTCGTCGGCGACCGCGCGCCGCACGCGAGTCGCCGCGGCGTTGTCGCGTTTCATGCGGCGAGCCGCTGCTGCTGCTGCGCGCCGAGCACGAGCGCCGCGCCCTTCTCGCCGATCATCACCGCGGCCGCGTTGGTGTTGGCCGAGGTCATCGTCGGCATCACCGAGGCGTCGATCACGCGCAGGCCGTCGACGCCGCGCACTCGCAGCTCGGGGTCGACGACGGCGTCGTCGTCGGCACCCATGCGGCAGGTGCCGACCGGGTGGAACACGGTGCCGCCCTTCGCCCGTGCGAAGCGGCCGAGGGCGTCGTCGCGGCTGATGCCGTGGCCGGGCAGGTATTCCTCGTCGGTGACAAGGCCGCGGAACGACGGCTGGCGGTAGATCTCGCGCAGCATCTTCAGCCCGGCGACCAGCACCTTGATGTCGTGCGGATGGGTCAGGTAGTTGGCGACGATGCGCGGCGGCGCCAGCGGATCGGCCGAGCGGATGCAGACGTTGCCGCGCGAGAGCGGCCGGCACTGCGCGGCCGAGGCCGAGAAGCCCGAGAAGCGGTGCAGCGCATCGCCGGGCTTGTCGACCGAGAGCGGCATCACGTTGAACAGCACGTCGGCGCGGCCGTTCTTGGCGTGCTCGGTGCAGGCCATGCCGCCGACCTGGCCGGCGCCCACCGTCAGCGGCCCGCGCGAGCGCAGCAGCCACTCGGTGCCCATGCGCGCCAGGCCGGCCGGGCTGCGCACCGCGTCGTTCAGCGAGACGCGGTCCTTCAGCTTGACGATGACGCGCGCCTGGTAGTGGTCCTGCAGGTTGGCGCCGACCTCGGGTGCATCGACCGCGACCGCGATGCCGTGCTCGAGCAGCAGCGACGCCGGGCCGATGCCGGAGAGCTGCAGCAGCTGCGGCGACTGCAACGCGCCGGCCGCGAGGATCGTCTCGCGCTCCGCCGTCGCGCGCTGCAACTCGCCGCCCTGGCGCCACTCGACGCCGACGGCGCGGCCGCGCTCGATCAGCACGCGCGTAACCTGCGCGCCGGTCAGCACGGTCAGGTTCTTGCGCCGCCGCACCGGGGCCAGGAACGCGCTCGCCGCATCGCAGCGCCAGCGGCCGCGCAGGTTCAGCTGGTAGGCGCCGAGGCCGTCCGATTCGGCACCATTGAAGTCGAGGTTCAGCGGGTGGCCGGCTTC
>JBDSAB010000237.1:0-6866 GCA_039922395.1 Caldimonas sp. | reverse complement strand
GCCGGACAGTCGGTCGGCCTCACGCTCGACCGCCAACTCGACGTCTCGCGCGGCGACTGGATCACGACACCCGGTTCGACCCGCCCGACGCAGCGCTTCGAGGCCACCCTCGCCTGGCTCGACACGGAGCCCGCAGTGGTCGGCCGCCGTTACCAGGTGCGTCACGGCAACCGCTGGGTGCAGGCCCGCATCGCCGCGATCGAAAGCCGCCTCGACATCCGCACGCTCGCGTCGACCGGTGCCGACTCGCTCGCGGTCAACGAGATCGGCAAGGTCGTCGTCGAGACCCAGCAGCCGCTGCCGCTCGCGCCGTACGCATCGAATCGCGTCGCCGGCGCCCTGATCGTCGTCGACCCGACCACGCACCGCACCAGTGGCGCGCTGCTGGTCGGCGATTGACGTCGACGTCTTCTCGATTGCCAGAGCGATGGGACGTGTGATCTTCATCGGAGCCGGGCCGGGTGCCGCCGACCTGATCACGGTACGCGGCGCGCAGCGGCTATCGAGCGCGGACGTCGTGCTGTTCGATGCGCTGACCGACCCGGCCCTGCGCGTCTATGCCCCGAAGGCACGCTGGATCGATGTCGGCAAGCGCGGCTTCGCCGATGCCCGCCTCCCCAGCGGGCCAGCCTACGACAGCACGAAGCAGCACGCGATCAACGCGCTGATCGTCGAGCACGCGCTCGAGTCCGATGTGGTCGTCCGTCTGAAAGGTGGCGACCCGAGCATCTTCGGTCGGCTCGAAGAAGAGCTCGAGGCCCTGCGCGCCGTGGGGATCGCGTGCGAGGTGGTGCCCGGCGTCTCCGCGGCGCTGGCTGCCGCGGCCGACACGCAGCGACCGCTCACGCGGCGCGGCAGCGGCCGCAGCGTCGCCTTCGCGACGGCGATGAGCCGCGAAGGCGCCGTCGTGCCGGCACGCAGCGCGGACACCGAAGTCTTCTACATGGGCGGCAAGCAGCTGGCCGCCCTCGGCCGGCGCCTGCGCGCCGCCGGCTGGCCGCCTGCCACGCCGGTCAGCGTGGTGTCGCGGGCCGGCTGGCCGGACCAGCTGCACACCGACCACACGATCGAATCGCTGGCGCAGGCGACGGTCGTGCACGCCGGCAGGCCGACCGTCATCACGGTCGGTGCCGGTGCCGCCGCGCTCGATACGGGGCCGGTCGCCGCCTCGAACGCGGTCGCTCCCCTGGCCGATGCCCGGCGCGACGCGGCCCGCGTGTCGAAGCCCTAAAATCGCCGATTGCCGGGCGTGCCGACGCGGCCGCCCGCCTCACAACAAGAGCCATCTCATGACCCACGTCGTCCTCGAATCGTGCATCCGCTGCAAGTACACCGACTGCGTGGACGTGTGCCCGGTCGACTGCTTCCGCGAGGGGCCGAACTTCCTGACGATCGATCCGGACGAGTGCATCGACTGCGCCGTCTGCATCCCAGAATGCCCGGTCAACGCGATCGTCCCGGAGGAGGATGTGCCGGGCGACCAGCAGCACATGATTCCGCTGAACGCCGAGCTCGCGAAGGGCTGGCCCAGCATCACGAAGCGCAAGGCGCCGCTGCCCGATTCGGACGATTGGAAGGACCGCACCGGCAAGCTCGGCGAACTGGTCCGGTGAGCCCCGCCGCGGCGGTCGCCCACGACCACCAGGGTCTGAACGAGACAGTCCCCGACAGCGCTGTTGGCGGAGACGTCATCGAGGCGGACGCCGTCGTCATCGGCGCCGGCCCGGTCGGCCTGTTCCAGGTCTTCGAGCTCGGTCTGCTCGAGATCAAGGCGCACGTCATCGACACGCTCGCCTACCCCGGCGGGCAGTGCATCGAGCTCTACCCGGACAAGCCGATCTACGATATTCCGGCGGTCCCGATGTGCACCGGCCGCGAGCTGACCGACAGCCTGCTGAAGCAGATCGCTCCGTTCGGCGCGACCTTCCACCTCGGGCAGGAAGTGACGGTCGTGCAGAAGGACGCTGCGGATACAGCCGGGCGCTTTCGGATCGAGACCTCGAAAGGCACACGCTTCCTCGCGAAGACTGTCTTCATCGCCGGCGGCATGGGCTCGTTCCAGCCGCGGTTGTTGCGGCTCGAAGGCCTCGATGCGCACGTCGACCGGCAGATGTTCTACCGCGTGCGCGACCCGTCGCAGTTCGCCGGCAAGCACCTCGTGATCGTCGGCGGCGGTGACTCGGCCCTCGACTGGACGCTCAACTTCGCCGCCGACGGCCCGCACCGCGCGGCGAGCCTGACGATGGTGCATCGGCGCGACGGCTTTTCGGGCGCACCCGCCAGCGCTGCGAAGATGAAGGAGCTCGTGGCGACGGGCCGCATGCAGTTCGTCATCGGCCAGCCCACCGGCATCGAGCAATCGGGCGGCCGCCTCACCGGCGTGCAGATCACGACGCCCGAAGGCGACGTGCGGACCTTGCCGCTCGAGATGCTGCTGGTGTTCTTCGGGCTCAGCCCGAAGCTCGGCCCGATCGCCGAATGGGGCCTCGCGATCGACCGCAAGCAGTTGTCGGTCGACACCGAGAAGTTCGAGACCAGCGTGCCGGGCATCTTCGCGGTCGGCGACGTCAACACCTATCCGGGCAAGAAGAAGCTGATCCTGTCGGGCTTTCACGAAGCGGCGCTTGCCGCGTTCGGCGCGGCGACCTATGTCTTCCCGGACAAGCGCATCCACCTCCAGTACACGACCACCAGCGTGAAGCTGCACAAGGTGCTCGGCGTCGAGACGCCGACCTTCGACTGACGCTTGACCCGGTCGGTCTTACCCAACATAATATGTTTTTGTTGGGTAAATTCAGATGGTCACCCTTTCTGCGCTGTACCGGCGGCATGAGCTCGCCTTTCGCACCCAGTACGCCGAGCTGAAGGAGCAGGCGCGCAGCGCCGGCCCGCTGCTGCCGGGGACACCCGGCACGCTCTACGAACGTCACGGCACCGGCTACGGGTACTGGTACCGGGTCTACTACGCGATGCCGGGACGCCAGGTCGAGGACCTGGTCGGAGCGACAGGCGACTCGACCGCGCTGGATGCGATGCGCACGCGCATCGAGGGCGCGCAGTGGATGGCACGCCAGGTCGCCGATCTCCGCAAGCTCGAGTTCCAGGTCGCCGACAAGGGCGTCGCCCGGGTTCTCGTCGAACTGCACAACCGGGACGCATTCGCGGCCGGCCTCACGGTGGTCGGCACGCTCTGCTACATGGCCTGGCTGAACGAGCTTGGCGCAAAGGCGGTCGCGATGCGCACGCAGGATCTCGACCTCGCTCGGCGTCAGCGCCTGAAGCTCGCGGCGCCGCTGCCGTTTCTCGAAACGGTGCAGGCCACCCGGCTGCCGTTTGTCGCGGTGCCGGGGCTTCCGAGTGCCTCGCCTTCGACGTCGGTCAAGCTGCCGGGGCCGGACGGCCTGCGCGTCGACATGCTCGCACCGGGTCGTGTTCTTGGCGCAGCGGTTCGCGTGCCGGAGCTCGAGTGGCACGCGCAGGCCATTCCGCACTACGACTACCTGCTCGACGCACCGAGTCCTGCGGCGCTGCTGGCCGGCGGCCACTGCGTGCCGGTGCTGTTGCCCGCCCCCGAGCGGCTGGTCTGGCACAAGATCTATGCTGGCGCCGCTCGCCAGGGCGAACCTGAGAAAGCCGCCAAGGACCTCGTGCAGGCGGCGACGCTGGCAGCCATCCTGGTCGAGCAGCAAGACATCGTGCTCGCCGATTCGTTTCGCGCCGCGCCAGCCGCGCTGTGCAGCGCCGCGCGACGCAGGCTCCCGGCGCTGCGGCGCCTGCTCGCCGCGCACCCGCAAACCCTTGAACAGATCGAGGATGCGTTTGGCTGAAAGGGACATGGACCAGGGACAGACCGACCGGTGCTGACATAATCGATTTCGTCGCATGGCTTGCCGTGCGGCATTCGCTGGGGGTGTTGAACGGCCTCGTGCCGTTCGACTGAGAAAGTCCCTTTGAACCTGATTGAGGTAATCCTCGCGCAGGGAAGCAGGTCCGGAAGTCGCTGTCTTGCGATGCTGGATCGCCGACCTGCCATCGACCACGAGCAACGATGGCCACCCGACTCACCTTGTCTTCGGCGACCCGCGCAAGCTGCGGCGCCGCACTTCTGTTTGTGAGCTGTGCAGCGTCGGCCCAGACGCCGAGCACCCAGCTCGCGCCCGTCACGGTCAGCGGACGATCGCCGCCGGCCGCCGGCGTGGCCGGCTTCGGTGACGTGCCGTTGTCGAAGGCGCCGCTGCAGGCGAGCGTCTACAGCGCCGAGCAACTGCAGGATGCGGGCGTGCAACGCCTGTCCGACCTGACGCGAATCGACCCGGCGTTGAGCGATGCGTACAACTCCGAGGGCTACATCGACTACCTGACGGTGCGCGGGTTCGTGCTCGACAACCGCTTCAACTTTCGCCGCGATGGCCTGCCGATCAATGCCGAGACCTCGATTCCGCTCGACAACAAGGCGCGCATCGAGATCCTGAAGGGAACCAGTGGAATCCAGGCCGGAACGAGTGCGCCCGGCGGCCTGGTCAACTACATCGTCAAGCGCCCCCTCGACACGCCGCTGCGCAGTGCCCTGCTCGAATGGCGGCAAGCGGGCAGCGTGCTCGGTGCCGTCGACCTGAGCCAGCGATTCGGCACCGACGGCGCGTTCGGCGTGCGTCTCAACGCGGCGGCCGAGCACCTCGACCCGCGTCTTCGCGACGCACGCGGCAACCGGCAACTGTTCGCGCTGGCCGGCGACTGGCGGATTGGCAGCGACACCGTCATCGAAGCGGAGGTGGAACGCAGCCATCGATCGCAGCCGAGCCAGCCTGCCTTCAGCCTGCTCGGCGACCGCGTGCCGGCGCCGGTCGATCCGCGCATCAACCTCAACAACCAACCCTGGTCACAGCCTGTCGTGTTCGACGGCACGACCGCCTCGTTGCGCATTCAGCAACGCCTCGGCGCCGACTGGAAGGTCAGCGCGCATGCAGCGACCCAGCGCTTGCGGACCGATGACCGCTTGGCCTTTCCGTTCGGCTGCTTCGATCCAAACCCGCCGCCTGACGGCACCTACTACGCCGACCGCTACTGTCCGGACGGCACCTTCGACCTGTACGATTTCCGGAGCGAGAACGAACGACGTCGCATCGATGCGCTCGATGTCGCGCTGCACGGTCGCTTCATAACCGGGCCGCTCGGCCACTCGCTCAGCACCGGCGTGCTGCGTTCGATCGTGAGAAACCGCGTGCAGCCCTATGCGTACAACTTTGCCGGCACCGGCAACGTCGATGGCAGCGCGATCGACCCGGCGGCGCCAGACGCGACAACGCAAGGCACGAATCGGGACGAACGCACGACCGAGCTCTACCTGCGCGATGCGATCACCCTGACCGACCGTCTGACAACCTGGATCGGCTTGCGTCACAGCCGGCTCGACCGACAGAGCGTCTCGACGGACGGCACGGCGGCGACCGCCTACCGGCAGTCGCTCACCACCCCGTGGGTCGCCGCAGGATTCGCGCTGACACCCGACCATCTTCTCTATGCGAGCTGGGGCAAGGGTGTCGAGAGCGAAGTGGCGCCGAATCTGCCGCGCTACACGAACGCAGGTCAACCCCTTCCGGCGCTGAAGAGCCGCCAGGTCGAACTCGGGCTCAAGGGCGCGAGCGACATGATCAGCTGGGGGGTCGCCGCATTTGACATCGTGCGGCCGCTGTTCGTTGACATCGGAAGCTGCGACGTCGACGCAAGCTGCACACACGTGCGCGACGGCCAGGCGCGTCATCGCGGTCTCGAAGCGACGGCCCAGGTGCAGCAGGGGCCGTGGACGTTGGACGGCGGGGCGCAGTGGCTGCGGGCGCGTCTCGAGGACAGCCAGGATCCTGCGTTGAACGGCTTGCGACCCACCAACGTGCCGGCATTGACGGTGAAGGCGCAAGCCGCCTACAAGGTGGCGAGCATCCCGGGCCTGCGGCTGCACGGCGGCGGCGTCTACGAAGGCCCGCGCATGGCCCTTCCCGACAACAGCCTCAGCATCCCGGGCTACACCCGCTTCGATGCGGGCTTGCGCTATGAAAAGCAAGTCGGTGGCAATGCCTGGACGCTGCGGGCTGGGATCGACAACCTGTTCGACCGGCGCGCCTGGAAAGAGTCGCCGTTCCAGTTCAGCCACGCCTACCTCTACCCGCTGGCGGCGCGCACTGTGCGTGTCTCGCTGCAGGTGGACCTGTAGCCGGCATCGCGCCCCACGCCAGATATAATTCGAGACCGTTCCTCGATAGCTCAGTCGGTAGAGCGCCGGACTGTTAATCCGTAGGTCCCTGGTTCGAGCCCAGGTCGAGGAGCCAGAAATTGCTCTTGGAGAACAAGCGCTTAGGTCGATGACCTCGGCGCTTTTTTCTTGGGTGGCTGGTCGGTATCGGGGTCGGCATCAGGCGTCGCTGGATTTGCTGTGCTCGCATCCCTCGTACGAGCGCTCGCTGACGGGCTTGCTCTGCGCCGCCGACGAAGCGGCCTCCTTCTCGGTGCCCTGCTTCACTGTCTTGACCTCGGTATCTTGAGGCGTGGCAGGGGACTTCTGCTTCGCCGATTTGCTGAGGGTCGTCGCGGGCTTGCTCACGGCAGACTTGTCTTCGGCGGCAGAGGCCGTGGAAGCCAGAGCCAGGACGAGGGCCACTGGGACCACGATCAGGGAGGGCTTCTTCATTGCAGGCTCCTTAGGTATCGCGAGGTAACTCTACTCTTGTAGCTACCCGTGCCTCCACTCCGGTCGCGATCTGCCAGACACCCGGGCGCATGCTTTGGCAATGAACCGCTTGCTACGACCAGTTTCCACTGAAAAGGCAAAGTAGCCGCCAGTGGCAGTACACCTACCTCCCCTGCGGCCCATC
>JBDSAB010000236.1:0-4908 GCA_039922395.1 Caldimonas sp. | reverse complement strand
GCCTGCTGATCGGCCTGGTCGTCCTCGCGATCGGCTTCCTGTCGGCGTTCAGCACCCTGCACCTCGAGCTGTGCCACGGCACCACCGGCCTCTACTTCGGCCGCCTCGACGAGCAGCACCCGTGGCTCTTCAAGACGATGAACCTGACCCACCATCCGGCCGCCGAGGAATATCGGCAGCGCGTCGTGCGCGAGCGCGGCTGGCTGCGCGGCGTCGACTGCGTGATGATGAAAGAGATCGTCCGCAACCAGGAAGCGCTCGAGCAGGCGCTGCCGGCGCGGGCCATCGCCGAGAAGATCCAGCTGCTGCCGGCGCCGGTCGAGCAGCCGGTCCAGCAGCCGCGCCTCGTGACGTCGCGCAGCGAATCGAAGGCGAAGGCCGGTTCGGCCGAAGCGCGCATGAACCGCGCGCTGCTGGCTGCCGCCCGCTGACCGAAAAGACGGTCGCGCCCGTCGGCGCCCAGGCCGACGGCGCGACGCCATCGAGGGGACGCAGCCGGCGCACATGCGCGCAGGCCGCCACGAGCCCCTGGTAGTAGCCGACGATCTCGAGCAGCTCCTGGTGGCGCTGCGCCATCAGGGCGAGGCGCTCGCGGCACACCCGCTCATGTTCGCGCTGCGCCTCTTGCCACTTGACGAGGGGCGTGCTCGTCAACAGCGAGCCCCGGAAGCGCGTCGGAAAGTCCGGCCGGCAGCGGCAGGAACCGCCCGCGTGTCGAGCAGCTTCAGCGTCTCGCCATCGACCTGCAGCGTCAGGACATGGGGTCCGCTGGCGCGCAGATTCGTCGCGTCGATGCGGCCGTCGAACACCAGGCCGGGGGCCGGAACGTCACGGCCCGACAGCGCGGCCGAGAACTGCTGAAAGCGCTGCGTGATGTCGAGCTGCGCCCCCGCCGCGCACCACAGGCCGTGGACCTGCGCCGGAACGGTCCACAGGTGGACCTGTGACGTCTTGGCGAGCCCGATCGTCTTTTCCGGCGCGTCGACCTTCACGCTCTTGTCGGGTGTCCAGTCGCCCATGTCCCAGTCGTGCGAGACGACGCGCGTGCCCGGCGCGAGCGCGAGCAGGCGCGGCCGCAACTGCAGGTTGACCTCGGGCAGCAGGTACATCGTGATGACGCTGGCGCGGCGCAGGTCGGTCTCGAACAGGTCCTGCTGGCGAAACTCGACCCGCTCCTGCACCGCGGCCGTGCGGGCGCGCTCCTGACTGCGCGTCACCAGGTCGGGCACGATCTCGACGCCGAGCCCGCTCGCGCCGAAGCGCTTGGCGGCGGTGATCACGATGCGGCCATCCCCCGAGCCGAGGTCGATCACGTGATCGCGCGGACCGACCGCGGCCAACTGCAGCATCACCAGCGTCACCGGATCGGGCGTGGTCACGAACGGCACTTCATCCTGCGCCGACGCTGAAAGGACAAGACCGACGCCGAGCAGCGCACCGAGCAAGGAAGGGATTCGCATGGGTCGAGCTTAGCAACAGACCCATCCATCGCCGGCATCGCCCGGCCGATTCGAGGACGCCGGCACGACATGACGAAGCGCCAAACTGGCGGACCCGATGCCCTCTGTTCCCTCGATCGCAACCCTTGTGGCGCCGCGAAGCGATGCCTAGACTGGCCGCTTACCCGGAGGACGTTGCAGATGGAAGCCAGCAAGACGGTCGGCGGACCCCGCAAGGTGTGGCGGATGACGGCGGAAGCGCCGATGGGCGAGATCCTCGAACTGCTGCCCGATGTCGAACCCAGGCCGTCAGCGAAGGACTGGCTGACGACGCCCGCATCGCTGGACGACATGCGGGCCCGCCTGCCCGATCCGGCCGGCGAACCGAACTGGCAATCGTCTTCCTACGATCTGCTGAGCGGGCTGACGGTGCGCGACGTCACCGACACGATCCCCGGCAAAGTCTTCGACGAGGTGTTCCGCGGCGACCGCATCATCCTGCGCCGCATGCGCCGCGCGCCGCAGTCTGCGGCCGAGTCGCGTCCGCGTTCCTGATTCAGGCCGGCGACGAGCGCAGCCCGTAGGTGCGGTTGCCGGCGAAGAGAAATTCGCCGCGCAGCACTGGCTCGCCCTTCTCCTCGAGGAACGTGAAGCCGAGCATGCCGACACGGTCGCCGTTGCGGACCTCGGTCGCCTTCCACGCTTCGAGCCGCGTCAGCGGCGCCAGCTCGATGTGCCAGACCTTGTCCCTGCGCGTCGGCAGCACCGCGTTCGACAGCAGCCAGGCGCCATCGACCGCTGCGCTCTGCGGCGGCAGCTGCCGCTTCGTCAGGTCCGCCGGCAACGCGAGGTCGCTGCCGACTTCGAGGTCGAACTCCGCATGCGGATTGCGCCAGGCCACCTTGCGGGCGATGCCCTCGAGGTAGATCGGCCGCTTCTGGTCGAAGCTGCTCCAGCCGTGGTGGGCCCAGGCGAATGGGGCCGGTGCGGTGGCGGCGGCGGCGAGCAGGAAGTGTCTGCGCTTCATCAGCATCGTGTCGGTCAGTAGTAGGCAATCCAGCGACCGCAGATGATGATGGCGAGCCAAAGCCCCAGCGACAGCAAGGTCTGCGCACGTGCAAACGCATCGACGCGATCGAGCCCGCCGCGCCGATGGAACCACCATGCGTTGGCACCGGCGACCGCCAGCAGCCCGACCTTCACCAGAAACGGCCGATTGCTGACCAGTTCCTCCGCCTGACTCAGGAACAGGAAGGCGCCGCTGGCTGCTGCCGTACAGAAGCCGGCCACGCTGAGGCGCAGTCCGAAACGGCCGAGCGCCGCCACCGGCAACGCCGCACCGAGTCCGAGCAGTCGCAACTCGACGAGCACCAGGCTGCCGAGCAGCAGCGCGATGCCGACGATGTGGACGACCTCGAGCGCCGGGTAGAGCCAACGGTGCGAGGCGATCCACGTGAACGCCGCAAAGAACTCGGGGAAGGCCATGCGTTCGTGACGTTAGCAGTCGTGCGCTGCGCGGCTGTCGGGCCGGCGCCGCCTACGCCACTTCGCGGTCGAACGCCTCAACCCTTCCTACATGCGCTTCTGCCGGTGTCCGACATCTCGTAGGAGAAGTGCTTGCGCATGATCGGTCGAGCGCAGCCACGATCTTCCCTGCGCCAATTCACGTCGGAGAGTTCATGTCCCACGCTCTGGTCGTCGACGACGATCTCGATTCAGCCGAAACCCTGGCGCTGCTGATCGCCGACGAAGGGTTCACGGTGGCGACCGCTGCCAACCTGCGCGAAGCGCGACGCCAGATCGCGCTGCAGGAGCCCGACATCGTGCTCGCCGATCTGGTCCTTCCCGACGGCAGCGGCATGGACCTCGTCAGGGACGCGAAACTGCTGCCGAACACCGATGTCGTGATGGTCACCGGTCACGCCAGCTTCGATTCGTCGATCCAGGCGCTGCGCGGCGGCGCGATCGACTACATCGTCAAGCCGGTCGGCCTGAAGCATCTGCAGGCCGTGCTGACGCGCGTCGCGCGGCCGACGGCCATCAAGGCCGATGTGAAAGACCTCGAGAAGACCTTCGACGTCGAAGGCCACTTCGGCGATCTGTGGGGCCGCTCTGCGCCGATGCGGCTGATCCACGACCAGATCAAGCGCGTCGCGCGAACGTCCGTGACGGTCTTCATCACGGGCGAGAGCGGGACCGGCAAGGAGCTCGTCGCGAAGACGGTGCACGACCTCAGCAAGCGCCGGGACGGCCAGTTCTGCGCGGTCAACTGCGGCGCGATCTCGCCGAACCTGATCGAGAGCGAGATCTTCGGGCACGAGAAAGGCAGCTTCACCGGCGCCGAGCGCCAGCACATCGGCTTCTTCGAACGGGCGAACGGTGGCACCTTGTTTCTCGACGAAGTGACCGAGATGGCGCCGGCCCTCCAGGTCAAGCTGCTGCGCGTCCTCGAGACCGGCACCTTCATGCGGGTCGGTTCGACCCAGGTGCTTGAGACCGACATCCGCCTGCTCGCGGCGACCAACCGCGATCCGGACGAAGCGGTCCGCGCCGGCAAGCTGCGCGAGGACCTGCTGTACCGGCTGAACATGTTCCCGATCCACCTGCCGGCGCTGCGCGAGCGCGCGGTCGACGTGCCGCTGCTGGCCGAGAACTTCCTCGCCCAGATCTCGCGCAAGGAGGGCAAGGTGAAGCGCTTTGCGCCGGAGGTGCTCGAGCGCCTCGCTGCGCATCCTTGGCCCGGCAACGTGCGCGAGCTGCGCAACGTGATCTACCGCGCCTACGTGATGGCCGAACGGCCCACGATCATCGACGAGTGCCTTGTCGCCGAGACGCCCGCGGTGCCGCCTTCGACGGCAGCGACGACACACGATCCGCTGGCCCTGCAGATCCCGATCGGCAGCACGCTGGACGAAGTCTTCCAGAAGGTGACCTTCGCGACGCTCGCCGTGCTCGGTGGCGGCAAGGAGCGGACGGCTGCAATGCTCGGCATCAGCCTGAAGACGCTGTACAACCGCCTGAAGGCGTACGAGACGGACAGCCGGACCGCCTGACCCGACCGCGCCATGGAGGACCGTCAGCGTGCGCGGCCGAACCGATCCGACCGTGTGGCGTGCCAGCGCAACGGGTCATTCGACGCCGTCTTCCTTCATCGCTTCGAGCGCCGACTCCTTGTGCGCGGTGAAGAACCACAGCTTCCAGCTGCCCTCGTAGCGCCATCGACTCACCGCGGGCGGGCTCTCGGCCGTGCGCGCGTAGCGGCCGTCGACCTTCGGCAGCCAGGCGAGGGTCTGGCGCACGACGACGGTCGCGGTGCTGTCGGACCGCATCCGCAGCCGGACGATGTCCCAGGCGAGATCGGTCGTCCGGACCAGCTCGCCGATCTGCCCGGCCACCGCAGAACGGCCCTGAAGGAGCCGATACGGATCGACGCCGGCGCTGTATCGGACGTCCTCGGTCAGCGTGTCGG
>JBDSAB010000235.1:0-3445 GCA_039922395.1 Caldimonas sp. | reverse complement strand
GCATCGGCGGCGCAGATCACGTTCTACGAACGAGAGGGGTTCCGCGGCCAGGCCTTCGCAACCGACCGACAAGTCCGGAACTTCGAGCGCGCGGGGTTCAATGACAGGGCATCTTCTGTCGTCGTTGCCCGGGGTCGATGGGAAGTTTGTGAAGACGCGCGTTTTGAGGGCCGGTGCGTTGTGCTTAGGCCCGGCAGTTATGACTCTTTGCGGGGCTTGGGGCTGGAGAACCGCATTTCGTCCGTCCGTCCTGTCGAAAGCCGCCGTACGTTTGAGAACGAAGCACCGCAGCCACTCGCAGCGCCCAACTATGAATACCGGCAGCGTCCGAACGAGCGAATCTTCGAGGCGCCAGTCACCTCCGCACGGGCCGTCGTCGGCGCGCCCGAACAGCGTTGCTGGATGGAACAGCAGCAGGTCAGGGAAGAGCGCCGCGACCTCAACGTTCCTGGCGGCGTCATTGGCGGGGTCATCGGTGGCATCCTGGGCCATCAGGTCGGAGGTGGAACGGGCAAGACCGCGGCAACCATTGGAGGGGCGGTCGGTGGGGCGGCCCTAGGTGCCAACATTGATCGCATCCGTGATCCCTCCTCAGGTCGAGAAGTCCGGCGCTGTGAAAACGTCGCTGCCGGTACCCCAGAGTTCTGGGATGTGACGTACAACTTCCAGGGTGTTGAGCACCGAGTGCAGACGGCAACGAGGCCGGGGCCGACCATCACTGTCAACGGCAACGGCGAGCCCCGCCGATAGGAGACATCAAGGTGAACCGCGTCTCGGCGGGCGCCACCGATCCGGTCCTCGGCAACGCCGTGCTTGCGGCGTGATCCCGTCGGCATACGTGAACACCATGCTGGCAGATGTCCAACCCTATTGGAGCGGCGCCTTCCTCGCCGCCAACGGGCCGCGCGACCCTGGAGCTGTGCCTCACCTTCAGCGCCGCCGGCCCTCCGAGTTTCGAGGAACTGGCTGCACAGGCCGAGTCGCGCGGCTACCGCGTGCAGCGCGAGAGCCTTCGCATCAGCTTTATCCGACAGCCTGCCGATGTGGCGCTTCTGGGTGGTGGCGCTTGACCGCGCCCGCGCGGCTTCACCCGATTCGCTGGCGCAGGACATGGCAACGGCCGACGGGGTCGCGAGCTTCAGCATCGTTCCCGTGCGGTACTGACCCACGACAACCCGAACTGCCACATGTCGCATCTACAGCCGGCTCTCATATCGAGCGTCGAAAGTCGCCAGAAGTATGAGAACCACTCCGACATCGACTCAGCTTGCCGTTCCTGCTGAAGGCGCTCGGCCGAACGGGCGATCGATGGCTCGGTCGAGGCGCTTGACGGCGGCCTTTTCGCGCATTAGGTCGGGCAGGCCGATGACCCCGCTGATCCACGGTTCGACCGGCTCGACCCAGGTGCCCTGGACCTCTTCTTCTCTGGGCTTCCCTACGGAGGCCAGCAGCAGTCTCGACCAACTCTATCCTGCTCCGCTTTTAGTCAAATGAGAGAGGCACAGACCACGCTGTCACGATTGATGCTGCAAGGTCTTCGAACTCGACGTAAGGTCTAATCCGCTGGGTGATCTCGTGGCGTCTGCACATTCACCTAAGACGGGAGGCCGCATGTTCGGCGATCGTGAGAGTAGACCGATTCGACCGCTGTGCCTGACGTGCGCGGCACCGGGGCTGGTGGCCCAGCCGAACGCGTTGCGTCGGCGACTATTGGTCGGCTCTGCAGCAGCTGGCGCCTTGGCGATCGGGGGTTGTGCAACCCCATCGGTGGCGTCGCCGCACCGCATCGACGTTCATCATCACATCTCGCCGCCGCCGTGGGTGAGCGCGCTAAAGGCCGCCGGGCTCGACTCGCCGCCGGTTAACAATTGGACGCTGCAGAAGTCGATCGACGACCTCGACATGGGCGGCGTGGCGACTGCGATCACCTCCCCCACGCTGCCGGCGGTGGGCTTTCTCAATGCCACCGATGCAGCGAGCGTGGCGCGCGCGTCCAACGAGTACGCCCGCACGCTGGCAGATGACTCGCGCGGCCGCCTTCGTCTCTTCGCGTTGCTGCCGATGCCGCATGTCGAGGCCACGCTGAAGGAGATCGCGTACGCGCTCGACGTGCTCGGTGCCGACGGTGTCGCCTTCATGACAAGCTACGGCAATCAGTACCTGGGCGACACCGCTTTCGCACCGGTGATGGACGAACTCCAACGTCGCAAAGCCACGGCCTACACACATCCCAACGATCCGGCCTGCTGCCTGAACCTCGCGAGCGGCGTACCGCCGGTCATCATCGAATACGGCACCGACACCACGCGAACGATCGCGAGCCTGGTCTTCTCCGGCACGGCGCAGCGCTGCCCGGACATCAACTTCATCTTCTCGCACGCTGGCGGGACGCTCAGCGCGCTGACTGAGCGCTTCACGGTGCAGATGATGCGGCCGCCGTACGCTAAGCCGGGCTTCACGGCGGAGCGGGTACTGGGCGAATTGCGCCGCTTTTATTACGACACTGCGCAGACGTCGAATCCGGTGGCGATGGCTTCGCTGACAAGGCTGGTGCCGACCTCGCAAATCGTCTACGGGACTGACTTCCCGTACCGCTCCGCGGCCGAGCACACGAAAGGGCTGGCGCAGCTTTTCAGTGGTGCCGAACTGCGCGCGATCGAGCGCGACAACGCGCTGCGCATCCTGCCGCGCCTGCGTGGGGCCTGACGCTGCGCGCCGATCCGCTCTCCGGGAAGGCACTCCCGTTGCGATGAACTTTGACTCCGATCGAAGGTGGGCGTCAAGCGGTGGGTCTTGTCTCAGGCGATCTACTGTCTTAATTGAGCCTCCGCCGTCGACTCGCGAAGGTCGCAATCGGGAGCGGTCGCTTGACTCGCATCGACCTCGAACGACGGCAATGGAAGTCGCCCGTCCTCGGCTCCTCGCGGCCAGCAGCGGACACTCTTCGCGAATCTACGAACGACCGCTCCAGCCGGGATGCTGTTTCTCGGATGGTCCGATCGAATGGCAGCGACCCACGAACGTGGTCATTGGCGTAGCGTCGTCGATGAAGTCGAACACCGCGCTCGGCCCCCTCATGGGCACCCGAGGAGCTGCCGGCGCCGCACCCTTACATTGGCGGTACGGTGCCGTCGATGCCCACGGCGACAAAAGCCGCGCTCTTGGGCGCGTCCGTCTTCGTGGCGACGAAGACATGGGCGCCCGGTAGCAACTTACTGCCGTCGGCCGGAACGATGCCCACCACCGGCACGTCGGCGGGCACCCGGATCGTCTTCTCGCCCTTGCCGTAGTCCACGGTTAGGGCGAGCCCGTTCGCACTCGCGGCCTTCTTAACGGTGCCGTTCGTCATCGCCGAGGTCGCAGCCATGCCGCCTGAGGGCGTGCTCGACTTTACCGTGCCGTTCGTCATCGCCGACGTCCGCGCCCCGCCGTGCATGGGTGCGGA
>JBDSAB010000234.1:0-13014 GCA_039922395.1 Caldimonas sp. | reverse complement strand
GGCCGGCGGCTTTGCTGGCAACCAGGTGCAGAAGAGCATGCAGCAGAGGGACGTCGTTACCTCGTCGGAGCACCGCTGCAAGATGGTGAACGAAAAGTCGCAGAAGTTGGCGGGCTACAACGTCACTTATCGGCTCGACGGCAAGGACGGAGTGGTGCGGACGTCATTCAAGCCGGGGCTCACTCTGCCTGTGAAGGATGGGCAAGTAGTTACGACGCCTCAGTCGATGTAGTGGCGGACGGGAAGGTCGCGTCCGCCCGCAGGGTGGAAATGCGGGGCGGCACAGGGTCGCGCGGCGACAGCCACTCGGGCCGCGACGTGGACAAGGTCGATTGTGTGAACCGTGCACAGCTCGTTTATGCGAGGAGAAGCCGTAAGTATTTTCGATCGGGGCGCAGCTCGCGCTATCGTGGCCTTGGCGATGGAGCCGGCACGTGCAACCCGTAAGCCATTCGAAAAGCGCATTCGAATGGGGTAGCAGAGGGGGTATTACTTAATCTTCCAAAGTCACGAGGGCAGCCGGCGCAGGCCTTACAACACGTCATTCGAGCCCCGTCCACTCCGCCAACGAATTCAACGGGTCGGTTCGCAAGAACCGGCCCGTTTTTCTTTCACCCGAGTTCGTAGGTCGTGATCCCGAAGATCTTGCCCAGCGGCAGCGCGGGTGCCTGACCGGCGTACATGCGGGCGGTCTCGAAGACCGGCCGCATCCCGAGCGCTTGGGCCAAGGCGATCGCTGCGGGATTCGCCGCCGGCGTGTCGAGCTGCACCGGCTCACCGGGCTTTGCGTACGTGATCAGCGCGCGCAGCAACCGATCCGCCAGGTGGGCGTCGTCGGCGAACAGCGGGCCGACCTTGAAGCCGATCCGGCACGGACGGATCGTGCCGTAGCCGGCGAGCCGCCCGTCCTGTCGGAGCGTCAACGTCGTGCTTCCCGGCTGCGCGATCCAGTGCCGCACGAATACACGCCGGTCGTCCGGGAAGAACGAAGCGTCGTAGGCCAGCAGGTCTGCAGTCGCTTGGAAGAGTGGCGCGATGGACGAATCGCGGTATGCAGACGATCCTGCGATGACCTCGTGGCGCACGTTGTTCCAGGCCAGCACGAAGCCGCTTTTCCGATAGCTCCCTTGTTGCGCGACGACGCCGTCGAGCCCGATCGTGCGGCCGGCCAGCTGCTGCATCGCGGCGCGCCAGATCGCGATGCCGTGCCCTTGTCCCCTGAACTCGGGGCGCACGATGTAGAAGCCGATGAAGCCGAAATGCCCGCCGTATCGCACTGCCGAGATCGCGGCAACCAATGTGTCGTCGATCTGCCCGAGCAGGAACCCGCCCGGATCTGCCGCGTGAAACGTGTCGGCGTCGTGCCAGCCGGGATTCCAGCCTTCGGCAGCCGCCCATTCAACGGCAACGTCGAGCTCGGCAGGCATCATCGGGCGGATGTGGAGGGCGCTCGAGGGCATTGGCGCGGTTTCGATTTCGATCGTTCCAGTGCGCCTGCAAGACGCCGACAAGAACGTCGAGCCTTCGCAGGCTCGGTGAGTCTATGTCGGACGTTCCGCTGAGCTCGTGCGCCCGACGTCTTGCGGAACGCGGCTTTGTCGGCGCGTGCCCCATTCCGCAAGTCGATCCGAATCGATAGCATCCAGCGGCGTTGCGCCTCGGCCGATCGGCTTCGACGGGTGCACCGTCCTCTGGGAGGGCTCCGACATGGCAGAGAAGCTCGCCGAGTCCACATGGACCGGCTTCCTGAACAAGCAGAAGCTCGAGCTCGATGACAAGGCGTTGGTGAAGGCGCTGTCGACGTTCGAGAAGACCGACGAGTCGAAGCCCGTGGCGCAGCTCGCCGCTCTCGACGACGTCATCGCGCAGATTCCCGAGCAGATCAAGGGTCTCGCCAAGCGCAAGAAGGAAATCGGCGACAAGCGCTTCGGCGAGATCAAGGACAAGCTCTACGCGTTGCTCGAGGGAGCCGAGGCGTTGCAGAAGAAGGCCAAGGGAGCGGCAGCCGCGGCGGCCGCCGAGAAAGACGACGACGAAGAGCCCGACAGCCCGGCACTGCTGACCACCAAGATGGTCCCTTTGCTGCGCAAGCTCCGCGACGGCAAGACCCGGATGCATGCGCTGATCTGCACGGCGGGCAAGAACACGGCGGTGCTCGTCATGCAAAAGACGATTCCAACGAGCCGCCGAAAGCTGCTGTCCGAGGCCGTCGATGCCAAGAGCGGCGTGAAGTACGTCGTCGGCGAGTGCGGCTTCGAGAGCAACGCGCTGACGTTCGTCGTGCAGAGCCCCGGCGGTCAGCTGGCCAAGCGGGTGCGGCAGGCGCTGCTCGACCAGACCGCCGTGCGCCTCAAGGTCCGGGTGAAGGGCAACGACGGCGTCGAGGAGCACGACGGCGAAGACGAGGGCGAGGAACAGCCCGGCGTGCAGTCGCAGCGCGGTGCGCCGCCGGGTGGGCCGGCGTCGGCCGAACAGATCGCGTACGTGGCGCGGTTGCGGAGGCTGCGCGAGCGCTACGACCAGGCTTTGCGGGACCAGCACCCCGAGTCGACGAAGCTGCGCGCAGTGATGGGTTTCGCGAGCGAGAGGGCGGACGCTCTAAAGGACTATGTCGCCGCAGGCAAGGCACTGGAGTCGCTCGAGAAGCTGCTGAACTCGCCGGCGAAGCCGTCGGGATCGAATGCCGCATCCGACTCGCAGTCTCCGGACGACGGCGACGGCAACGATGCAGTCGCAGGCTGGCGGGTCGCCCGCACGACCGCGGTGGCATCGTTGAAGTCGGTCGCGAGCAAGATCGCCGCGGCGCGCCATGCCAGCTCGGCGAAGGCGATCGTCGAGATCGACGAGCTGATGAAGAGGTTGAACGCGACCCCGGCCGAGCGGGAGCAGGTCGCCAAGCTGCAGGCCTACTTGCGCGAGGACCCGGTCGTCAGCGACATCTGCGAGCTGGCCGAAGACATCCGCAGCCCGATGCTGATTGCCCTCGATCGTCTGCACGCGCAACTGGCCGCCTGAACGACACCCTCGTCGATTCCACCGGAGCTCTGACCATGTCGACCCCTTCCGAGCAGCTGCCAAGACGCAGGTCCTTTGTGGGGGAGGTGCTGCAGTCGCTGGTTCCCCGCAAAGGGTCATCAGCAGAATCCAAGGCGCCGGACCGGGATGCCGACGACGCGGCAGAGCAGGCCTACGACCGGGCTCTGATCGCCGCCGTCGCGACGATCTCCTCGGCGATCGATCTCACCGAGATCGGTGGTGGCACGGTGGCGTCGGGTCTGGCTTCAGCCCAGAAGCTCGCGGCCGCCGGCAAGTGGCGGCAGGCGCTGACGGCGCTCGAGAGGGTCCGCACCGACGCCGTGAAGGTCAACGCGCGGGCGCCATTCGTCCAGACGTGCCGCCGGAACGAGAAGGTCATCAAGGCCGCGTTCTCGATTGCGCAGGACGGTCTCGGAAAGACGTTCAAGGAGGACTGGGAAAAGGCCGTGAAGGTGGCGGAAGGCGGCGACTACGAGCGCGCGCGGGGCGCGGTCGAGAACCTGGCCGGGCGGGTCGAGGCGATCAAGAACAGCCCCGACCTGAGGGCCGCGCGTGAACAGGTCGTCGAGGCTCGGGCCGAGAACGTCGAAGCGATGAAGGCCGCGCTGAAGGCGAAGAAGGTCGACGTCAAGGCGCTGCGCACCCTGGTCGCCCGCGAGATCGGCGCCGACGGCGAGCTCTCGTTGTCGAACCTCGCCGCGCAGCTCGGCGACGACCCCGGCGCGAAGGCCCGCGAGCCGGTCGGCGACGAGCCCGGCGCCGAGAAGCTCTTCATGGACAACGACTGGTTCAGCCTGAAGGACAAGCTGCACGAAGGAACGATCAGCGCCGACCAGATGTGGGACTGCTGGCGCTATCGAGAAAAGTTTGTCACCCAGCTGATCGATCTGCTGCGGAAGGACTATCCGACCCTCATCGCAAAGACGTCGGGCAGCACCGATCTGGAGTCCGATATCGACATCACGTTCGCGTCATCAGCGCCGGGCGACGATGTGCGGGCGGCAGCTCAGTTCAATGCGATCGTGAAGGCGAAGTTCGGGAAGCCGCCGGGGCGGGTCTTCGACGTCAACATCTATCCGCGCGACTACAACGCCATCAACGAGTCGATCAACCCGGACTACGCGGTCACGCCGATCGCCGACAAGGACATCGATCAGCCGACCGGTGCGATGCAGAGGATGAGCCGGGTCGACCAGGACGTCGCGACTTTGCTGAAGCAGCGCCGCTTCCTCGATGACGAGTCGTTCCAGGCGCTGATGAAGAGCGTGGTCGACAGCGCCACCAGCGAAAGTACGGCGAAGCAGATCACCAAGCAGTTCGAGGAAG
The DNA here is from genome assembly GCA_039922395.1 of Caldimonas sp. Classification (GTDB taxonomy): domain Bacteria; phylum Pseudomonadota; class Gammaproteobacteria; order Burkholderiales; family Burkholderiaceae_C; genus Schlegelella_A. The sequence goes on along the minus strand of JBDSAB010000234.1, from coordinate 8,652 downwards.
GCGAGGACATCTTCCTGCGGACGACGATCAAGAAGATCGATCGCATCAAGGGCAAGCTCGCGGGCGCCGGGCGATCGCTGAAGTCGCTGGAGCTGCTTGCCGAGTTCGAGGGGCTGCGCCGCGACGCTGACAAGGGCGACGTGGCCGCGTTTGCGCGCGCCCAACGGCTGCTGCCCCGCGTACTCGACGAGGTGGAGAGCGCCATGCCGGCCGAGGTGATGGAGGCCACCGACGAGATGTACCTCGAGAAGATGGCGGTGCTTCGGCAGGACCAGTCGCGAATCGCCTTGCTTGACGACGGCAGTGCGCGCGCGGAGGTGCACCACAGGGAAGGTCCTTGCGACGCCGTGCACCCGAAACAGGATCACGAGTCGTGGCGGAAGGCGCAGGCCGACACGCTGAAGGCCAAGGTCAAGAAGGATCAATTCACGAACATCGTGTTCGCGAACGAGGCCTACATGAGTCAAGGCGCGATCGAACACGTCGTCGCCGGGATCCAGGCCAAGGATCCGGCCAAGAAGGAGGCCGCTCTGGCGAAGCTGACGCCGGCCACGCTGATGCAGTCGTGCAACGAGCAGCTCGCCGATTTCTTCAAGGACATGAAGAGCTCGGAGCAGGAGATTGCGGCCGAGAAGGACGCCACCCACAAGCGCCGTGCCACCGGCGAGGCGTTTGTGCATGCGTCGAAGTACCTGGTTCGCCTGCTCGACGCGGCCCAGATCCTGACCGAAAAGTTCGCCGCCTTCAGCCCGTCGGTCGTGCTCAGGTTCGGTCTGACGAATCTGGCCGGCGCGGCCAGCCCGAAGGAGCTGATGACCAAGGTCGAGGCGGTGTTGCTGGCGCTGCGCAAGTCGTCGACGGTTCCGGCCGATGCGAAAGGCGAAGTCGGCGTCGACGAGGTCCGGACGCTGTTCAAGGTCGACCAGATCGGCGAGTTCCGCAAGCTGATCACGGCCTTCGGTGCCGAGCTCAATCAGCAGGTTCGCAATGCCGCCCAATTCAAGGCCGAGCTCGCGGTTGATGCCGAAACCGAGCGGCAGTACTTCGGCGTCCCGGCGGTGCCGTCGGATCTGCAGCCGATTCTCGAAGACGCTCGGGCCCTCATCGACGCGTCGCTGGGCGACGGCCCGATTCAGGCCGCTATTGCGGAAGGCGAGGCCGAGGACGAGCTCGCAAGGCAGTTGCTCGCCGAGGCCGGCAACGCACCGACGGTGCCGCGGCATCTCGCGACACAGATCGCAGATGCCGCGGTCCGGATCGAGCACGTCATCGGCAAGCTGGCCAAGTCGGGCGTCAAAGCTGTTCTGAAGCAGGCGGCTGACGTGCCCTCGGCGGTCGCGAAGCAGATCGAGGCCCTCAAAGCCTATGACGTGAGCCAGCTGCATGCAGCGCACCAAGGCGACATCGACAAGGCCGTCACGGGACTGGAGGAGAAGCTGCGAGCTTCCGAGCGCACCCGTGTCGGCCTGGAAGCCGAGATCAAGGCGGCGATCCTGTCCATGAGCCGCCGGTCGGCCGAGCTGAAACTGCGGCTCAGATAGACCACGCGTTGGGCGCGCGTCGAGCGCCCCGGCACGTTGTGCGGCTCCTCGAGTTCTGACGACGGACGGGAACCGGACGCTCTGTCTTGCGGCTGCGGCCCGATGTGCTTATTCTGATGTTGACTGCGCAGCTCGCTCCGAACCGTTGCTGTGCGCGCCCCGAATCGTCAGTGGCGCGCGAGTCTTCGAACGCGCTGGCCTGATGGCAGCGTGAGACACTGAACTTCACACGAGGGGGATCGATGAACGCGCAACTCGCTTATCCGAATGAGCTGAAGTTTTCTGCTTGGGAGAAGGACAAGAAGGCCGGCTTCGACGCCTCATCCGACATCGCCGGCAAGCTGAAAGCTTTCGAGAAGAAGCACGACGCGGTCAATTGGAAGCTCTTCGATCCGGGGTGGTCGGCACAACCCAAGAACGCGGCCGAGCTTCAGGAGGCATTCGCCGTTCGCGATCGGCTCTACCGGAGCAGCGTGTTTTCGCTGAAGAAGGATGTGCTCGGCGTGGCCAGTGCGGCCAAGGCGGAAGAGAAGAAGGCGGCTAAGCCCTGGCTGGACACGTTGAAGGCGATCGGCAAGGCGGCGAACAGCTATGCCGACGACGTCGACAAAGGTGTCGAGGCGCTCAAGGCGGCGCTCGACAAGGCCGCGAACGGATTGCCGAACGATGAAGAAGAGGAAGACGAAGAATCGGCGCCGAAAGCGCTGGTCGACCCGAAGGTGCTGGTAAAGCAGCTCAAGCTCTGCAAGAACGATCCGGAACGGAGGATGAAGTTTGCATTCATCGATGCCAAGGACAAGCAGCCCGCGATCTTCGCGATGCATCCTCGCACGAGCGGCAAGAAGCTGTTCTCCGCGCTGCAGGCGGCGACGGGCATCAAGAGCGGCGCGTTCGGCACGGCGTGGGTCCAGGTCGACGGCCAGTTCAAGGGCACGTGCCTGATGCTGGAACTGGACAAGCCGCTGTCGGGGCTGGTGAAGAAGGTCAAGGGTCCGGTCAAGGCAGCAGGCTTCAAGATCGCGAAAGCGGTCTTGTGGAACGCGGACGGCAGCGTGTTCGAACAGGAAGACGAGGTGGACGACGGGAAGGGCGATGTCGAAGCCGGTGCGGCGGGCAGCGCGGTGCCGGCACCGCCGCAGGGGCCTGCGAAGGCCGGCGCGACTGCCGCAAAGACCGTCAGCGCCGAGATGGAGGCCATGATGGCTCGCGCCGCTGCGGTGGCGACGAAGGTGGCGGCCGCCGGCGATGCGCTCGACGCGACGAAGGCCAAGGACGCGAAGCTGCGTGCCAGCGAGGCCTTGATGAGCGGCCGCAAGGGCGAGTGGGAGCGAGCCGATGCGCTGATGAAGCAGGCCGAGGCGCTGCTCGCAGGGGTGAAGGCCGCCGACCCGGCGGCATCGCCGGCGACGGCAACCTCGACCGCTGACGGCGATGCACCGATGGCGCGCGGCACGGCGAAGGCGCCGCCCATCGATGCGCTGAGCTTCCGCAACCGGCTCACCGCCATGGTGCCGCGCATGAAGCCGGTCGAGGCGGCGGGCGGTGCCATCGCCGATCAGATCAAGACCAAGCGCGACGAGGCCGTCGCGCTGGTGCGCCAGAAAGGCGCCGGGCCGGCGGAGTTCGCCCAGGCGCAGGCGCTGCTGGACGACATCGAGGGGTTGATCGGCGGTTCGGTCGGTGCCGCAACAGCCGCCGGCACGCCGAAGGTGGCGGCAGCCACCGGCGCCAAGGTCGTGTTTCAGCAGACAAGGCTGACGTGGGACTCGACCCGCAAGCAGGTGCAGGTGGATCTGCGCAAGCTCGAAGAGGCGATCCTCGCGCAATGCAAGGACCAGCCTGATCTGCAGCAGATCGCCGAGGGGACGAAGAACCTCTACAACATTCTCGAGTACCTCGACGAGCGCCTGATGGACAAGCTCGACGAGGCGCTGAACGCTGCCACGCCGGAGGCCCGCACTGCCCTGCACCAGGAAGCGCGCGAGATCGTCGACGAGTACATGGACTACGTGAAGGGCGAAGAACTGTTCGAAGACATCGACGACAACGGCTTCGTCGCGGTGACGATCGCGTCCACGTTGAACGCCAGCCTGGCCACGATGGCCAAGCAATTGCGCGTCGCGGTGACAGCCTGAACGCTCACGAGGACATGCCATGTCGAACCCGAATCCGCGTTCTGCCGAATTGAACCCGAGGGCCCGCAACTTTCTCGACCGGCATATCCGCAATGCGAGCGGGCGGCGGGCCCAGCCGCGCGAAGCGGTGAACACGCGTGCCGCAAGCGCAAGCGGCACGGGCGCTTCCAGCCTGCCGGTCCAGGCCGAGAAGCCCTATCAGGCCGCGCAGCGCGAGGGTCAAGCCTATGCACCGGCCATGATCCTTCGCAAGTTCAGGTTGCTGGAAGGGGAGTACCTGAAGGCGCTGCCCGTGCACACCGAGATGGCGCCCGCGCTGACCCTCCAGTACGACATCGCGAAGCGCGCCATCGAGGCCGGCGACATGGGTGCGGCCGCTACGGCCCTCGGCGACCTCGAGTCGGCCATCAAGCTGCTGCCGCCTCTGCGCGGCGTGCCCAAGACGCGGCCGATCGGCGCGCAGCCGCTGACCGCCGAAGCGGCGACAGTCCTTGAAGCCGCGTCCAAGACGGGCCCGGTCGGGACGACGCCGCTCGAGGTCGGCGCCTCGGTGACACCCGAAGGGCTGAGGCAGGAGCTGCTGCGCATGAAGGACGAGGTCGACAACCTCTCGAAATCGCGCATCGGCGGGGACCTGAAGGTGTTCTATGCGCTCGCCGACCAGCAGCTGAAGAAGAAGCCGTTCGGCGTCCCCGAGTCGACGGAAGCGCAGGCGCTCCTCAAGGAACTGCGCATCAAGATGGAGTTCGTCCGCAAGCGCGACAAGGAAGTCGAATCGAGGCGGGGCAAGCTCGCGGAATACGGCAACGCACTGCAGGCGAAGTTCCAGATTCCGCCGGGCTTGGGTGCGCGTCTGCTGGCCGACAAGTCGCTCAAGGCCGGCGGCCACTTCACCGACTTCGCCACGGCCTTGAAGGATCACGAGAAGAACGCGAACGACAAGTCGCGGGCGGCCCTCGCGAAGGCGGTAGACAGCTACCTGCGTCACTACGAGAAGTTTTCGGACGCCGACAGGAAGAAGCCGGAGAACGACAAGAAGCTCAAGGAGGTGCTCGCGATCAAGGACAGCTTCAGCGCCGAGGCGCTGATCTCGTCGGCGGCGGACCTGCGGCTGAAGGACGCGACCGAGTGGACGCGCGAGGACCAGACGCGCGGCACCGAGCAGCACCTCGCGATGATGCTGCTGCTCTCCGATGCGCCGCCGAAGAACCTCAAGGGTGCCAACTCGGCCGACATGGTGATGCAGATCAACGGCATGAAGGACAAGCCCAAGCTCGTCGTGAAGCCGATCTCGGCGGAGAAGCCGGTCCATGGCTTTCCGGCCGGCGGCGGGGCGGGTCGCGAGATGCTGGCCAGCGTGATGGGCGACAAGCTGCAGGAGATGCTGGGCATCGATCTCAACGTCGCAGCCACCAAGCTGGTCACGGTCGACGGCGGCAAGATCGGGCTGGAGCGCGGCACGCCGGTGACGGCGTCGGTGCAGGCCTTCGTGAAAGACGCGGAGACGCTGGGCGATCGCTTGGATGCGGTGCTGGATGTCGTGAGGAAGGAGGCGGCAGCCCGGAACGAAGACACGACGAAGGACTTTCAGCCGGCCGCCATCAAGCGGCTGTTCGATCAGATCCCTGTCGAGGAGGTGCAGAACAAGGGCATCTTCGACCTGATCGCGATGCACTGCGATCGGCACGCCGGTAACTTCATGGTCGGCGCCGATAACAAGCTGGTGCCGATCGATCACGGCAACATCCTGCCGTCGAAGGCCGGTCTTCTTGCCCGGGCCCAGCAGATGGGTCCGCCTCATGCGGTGCTGGCCAGCTGCGACGCGGCGAAGCGCAAACTGGGGCCCGAGCAGGTGGAGCGCATCGAGCGGCTGAACACCGACGAACTGCTGGACACCATGAAGAGCGCGCATGCCGCCATGCGCAAGGCGACCCCCGATGCGGACGTCGGAAACATCGACGAGGGTCTGGACAACGCACGCCGCTCGATCGAGTTCATGAAGTTCGCTGCGCGCAAGCTGACGCTCGAAGCGATCTACTGCGCTTATGGCAAGTGCGCGGATGACATCTTCTTCACCGACGAGAAGAACAAGCTGGCCGGTTTCGCGAAGGCCGTGGCCTTTGCCGAGACGTTCATGGACGCCAGTGCCGAGCTGACCTCGCAGGTGAGCCAGTTCTTCGGCAACGTTGCCTTCGAGGACTTGTTGCCCCAGGTGCAGGCCCTGGGCTGGTTCCCTGGCATGGACGATGTCAATTTCCGCGAATGGGCGCGCGCGAACCCGCAAAAGGTGCGGAAGATCATCAAGGACAAGCTAAAGCCGCCTCGGGGCACTCAGGCGCCGGTGAAGCAGCAGGTTTCGCCTCCGGACACGTTCAACGGCGAACAGGTGAAAGGCCAGGAGATCTTCTGGGAGCGCTATCAGGAGTTCGGGGGTGACGCCGCGTGGGCCAAGCTGAAGGGGGCCAGTCAGAAGGCCAAGTTGATGGAGCGTGCCGAACAACTCGAACTCGCCCTCTACCATTCGTACGGCGGCGATGCCAAGACGCAGACGCTGGGCAGCAAGCATCGAAGCGCGATGAAGCGCTATGCGGACCTGGGCGGCAATGCCGCATGGGTCAAGGCCGGCGGCAGCAAGGAGGGGTTCGGTGCTCGTGTCGAGCGGCTGGAACGTGACGCTTTCATGGCATCCGGGGGTGACAAGCAGACCGACAACAACGAGATCTCCGCCATCGTCGAACGCTACGTGGCGGTGGGCGGCGATACGGCGTGGGCCAAAGCCGGCGGCAGCGCCAAGACGCCGATCCGGGATCGTGTCCTCCAGCTCGAGAAGGCGGCCTACGACGCGGCGGGCGGCGATCTCGCGTGGCTGCGGTGCGGCCTCAGCGACGACAACGTGACCGCCAAGAATCTCTACGACCGCGCCCTTTTCCTGCAGAGCCTGAAAGGCGCGGAGGCGATTCCTCTCGCATGAGTCGAGCGCGTCCTGGGACGGAGGCTACGGGCCCTTGAGACCGTATGAAGGCTCGCCCACCCGAAAGCGTGCTCGCAGCTGGGCGAGGGCTGCGTCGCTGATGCCGAGGTTCGATGCGTTGAAAGCGCGAGCGTCGGGCGTGTGCATCAGCAGCGCTTGCGTTTCGTTGGCCATCAGCTCTTCGTCGGCCGGGTTGTAGTCGAGACCCTTGAGATAGGCGCTGAACAGCCTGCGTTCGGATTCGCGCAGTGCCTGGCGCCAGAACTTGGTGCAATGCGCACGGTAGGCCGGGTTGGTGAAGAACTCGCCGTGGCTCAGCTCGTGGCGCAGCACGGCTTCACGGCGCACGCCGTCGACGCGTTCGTCGGCGGCAGTGGCGGGATCGTCCGGCTGTACGCCGGTGAAGCTGACGACCGCCTGGCTGCTCACCGGCTGAAACGCAGCGGCAGTGCTCCGCGAGATCAACTCCGCTTCGAGCATCAGCGACCGCAATTGCAGTTCCTGGGGATTCAAGGTCACGCGCTGCGTCTCGGCCAACGAAAAAAAGCGAGCCACTTTTGCAGCCGGGTAGTCATGCCCCTGATAGAAGCTCGCCACGCTGTCGCCGCTGCGCCGCATGAGATCGGCCAGCTCAGCGTCGGTCGGCACCCGGTCGCGGCGCGCCATGCGCTTCTCGAACATCGCAGCGAGCCGATTCATCGCCAGACCCTGCTCGTACAGGTTCGGATACTCGATCACGAGAACGGCCGGGTTCGCCTTGAATCGAGCCCAGCGCATCCGCGTCGAGGGTGCAGCCTGCAGCAGTTCGGTGAGATCCGCGACCCGTGCTGGTGGGGTCGGCGCGGGCGTCGCCGTGATCCCCGAAATGGGCGGCGTCGCAATGATCGCCGGCACAGCCGGCTTCGCCGTGGCTTCCGTCGCGTGTGCTGGACCGGTGACGGCTGGCGCGATGCTGTTCGGTGGAGCCTGCGGTTGGTCGGGCGTGGCCGACGGGACCGAGGGGCTGCGCATGGACTGGCGGACCCATTGGCCGACGAGCGCAGCGGCGATGACAGCGGCGACCAGCAGCGCCCCCACCATGAGCCGCCAGCGCGCGCGCCGAGGCGCGCCGCGTGATGGCGGGTCGGCTTCTGCAGACTCGCTGCGCCGGCGCGGCGCCAGCAACTGCCGGGTGAGATCGTCCGGCGGGCTCACGGGCCGACGACGCTGCCGAAAGCCCGCACTCGGTCGTCGTCTAGCGCACGGTCACGATGGTCACGCGGCGATTCTCCGGTGCATCGACGCGGGCCAGATTGAGGGGCTCGCTCGACGCCTTCCCGATCGCCTTCAAGCGCTCCGGCAGGATGCCGTGGGACTTCACCAGATAGTTCGCGACCGACTCGGCGCGCGACTGTGAAAGCTCCATGTTGCGAGCCGGGTCACCGCGCGCATCGGAGTGGCCCTCGACCCGAAAAGAGAACCCGGCCAGCGCGTCGGACTGCAGCGCGCGCGCCAGTGCGTTGAGCGAGGCCTGGGAATCGCCTGTGAGCTCGCTCGAGTTGGTCTCGAAGGTGATCAGCAGGTTGGCCTTGCCGGGACCTGCCTTCGGCGCCTTGCCGTCGGCGCGCGCTGCCGGTCGGAACCCGCGGGTGGCCCCGCTGGCAGCCTCCGGCCCTTCGATGGTGAGGGCGTCGATCAATGCCGACTCGGTCACCTGGGCACCCTTCAGTACCTTTTCTTGAGCGTGCGCCGGGCACATCGCGCCGGCCAGCCATGCGAACCCGATCAGAAAAACCTTGAACTTCATGCTTACGCTCCCAACCGCGATTGCGGGTCAATGTTTTGGATCGGAGGTGACGCAAAGTCACCTTCCAAGAGAAGGGCGGCGCTCATTGTGATCCGCCCTCGAGCTGCCGCTGCTCGAACAGGTAGTCGCCGCCTTGGTATCCACCGGCCGCAAACGCGCCGTACTGGGGCCGCTGCGGCAGCTCCTTGGCGACCGCGAAGCGGACCCGCTCGAAGACGT
>JBDSAB010000233.1:0-3282 GCA_039922395.1 Caldimonas sp. | reverse complement strand
CGGCCTCGACTACACGAATCCGTGGCTGAGCCCGTTCGAGGAGTTGCAGCGCTGGAAGACGCATCCCGAGATCCGCAAGTACCTCGAAGGCGGCAAGCGCCTCGGCTACGGCGCGCGTGCGATCACCGCGGGCGGCATCCTCAGCTTGCCGAAGACCGTGTTCCCCGGTGGCGCGCTGGTCGGTTGCGAGGCCGGCTATCTGAACGCGAGCCGCATCAAGGGCAGCCACGCCGCGATCAAGACCGGCATGCTGGCGGCCGAGGCTGCGCACGCGGCGCTCGCCGCCGGCCGCCAGCACGACGAGCTGACCGCCTACCCGCAGGCGTTCGCGTCGAGCTGGCTGTACACCGAGCTCGACAAGGCGCGCAACTTCAAGCAATGGTTCAAGAAGGGTGGTACCACCGCGACGCTGATGACCGGCATCGAGCAATGGCTGCTGCCGCGCCTCGGCATGAAGGCGCCGCCCTGGACCCTGCACCGCACGCAGCCCGACCACGTGTTTCTGAAGCCGGCTGCCGACTGCCCGCAGATCGTCTACCCGCGCCCCGACGGCAAGCTGACCTTCGATCGGCTCAGCAGCGTCTTCGTCAGCAACACCAACCACTCGGAGAACCAGCCGGCGCACCTGACGCTGAAGGATCCGAGCGTCCCGGTGCAGATCAACCTCGCGAAGTTCGCCGGGCCGGAGAGCCGCTACTGCCCGGCCGGCGTCTACGAGTTCGTGAAGGGTCCGGACGACGTCGAGCGCCTGCAGATCAACGCGCAGAACTGCGTGCACTGCAAGACCTGCGACATCAAGGACCCGACCCAGAACATCGTCTGGGTCACGCCCGAAGGCGGCGGCGGGCCGAACTACAGCGGCATGTGACCGGCCGCCGGCGCGGCCGAGCCGTCATGGCATCAGCTGGCCGCCGTTGATCTCGATGATCTGGCCGGTGATGTAGCTGCTCATCGCGTCGGACGCGAGGAACAGGAACGCGCCGCTGCATTCGTCGGGTTCGCCGAGACGGTTCATCGGGATCGTCGCCTGCATCGACTTCAGCAGCTCGGGGGTCGAGAAGCGCTCGTGGAACGGCGTCATCACGACGCCGGGCGAGATCGCGTTGACGCGGATGCGGTCGCCGACCAGCTCCTTGGCCCAGCCGCGCGTCGCCGTCGAGACGAAGCCCTTGGTCGCCGCATAGATCACCGAGCCCGGGCCGCCGCCGTGGCGCGCCGCGATCGAGCTGACGTTGATGATGTTGCCGCCGCGGCCCTGCCCGCGCATCACGATGACGGCTTCGCGCATGAACGAGACGACCTGGCGCACGTTGAGCGCGATCACCGAATCAAGGAACTCGTCGGTGTACTCGGCGATGGGCGTGCGCTTGACCAGGCCGCCGGCGTTGTTGATCAGGATGTCGAGGCTGCCGAACGCGGCGAGGACCGCGTCGACGATCGCCTTCGGCGTGCCCGGACGGGTGACGTCGCCGGCGACCAGCGCGGCTTCGCCGCCCGCTGCGCGCACATCTTTTGCGACCGCTTCGGCGGCCTCCTTGCTCGCGTTGTAGTGGACGGCAACACGCGCGCCGCGGGCGCCAAAGGCGCGCGCTGCCGCCGCCCCGATGCCCGTGCTCGCGCCGGTCACCAATACCGCCTTGCCCTTCAGATCGTCGATCAAATCGCTCTCCCGTCGCTGAACGGCCGACAGTATCGGCGAACGGCGACAATGCGCCCTTTTCGCTCTCCCGCTCTTCCCATGACCATCGAAACCCCCGTTGCTGTTGCCGGCGCCGATGCGCCCGAGGTGCTGGTCGTTGCCAAGCTGTGGCCGCCGATGATGGAAGCACTGCACGGCGCCTTCCGGGTCCATGACCGCATCCACGAGACCGATCCGGCGGCGTTCGACGCGGCCGCGCCGCGCATCCGCGCGATTGCGGCGAGCGGCGAGTCGAAGGTCGGCCGCGACCTGATCGCGCGCATGCCGGCGCTCGAGATCATCTCGGTGTTCGGGGTGGGCTACGACGGCATCGACGTGGCGGCGGCGCGCGAGCGCGGCATCCACGTGACCCACACGCCGAACGTGCTGAACGACGAGGTCGCCGACCTTGCGCTTGCCCTGATGCTCGCGGTCGCGCGGCGCATCCCGCAGGCCGACCGCTACGTGCGCGACGGCAAGTGGAAGCAGGGGCCGGCGGTGCTGGCGCGCAAGGTCAGCGGCGCCCGGCTCGGCATCGTCGGTCTGGGTCGGATCGGCAATGCGATCGCGAAGCGCGCCGAGGCCTTCGACATGACGATCGCGTACACATCGCGGCAACCGAAGGCCGACTCGCCGTATCGCTACTTCCCGACCCCGGCCGCGCTCGCCGCGGAGGTCGACTTCCTGGTCGTCATCACGCCGGGCGGCGCCGCAACCCGCAAGCTGATCAACGCCGAGGTGCTGACCGCACTCGGCCCGCAGGGCTATTTGATCAACGTCGCGCGCGGCTCGGTGGTCGATGAGACGGCGCTGATCGCCGCGCTGCAGAATGGCACGATCGCCGGCGCCGGCCTCGATGTGTTCGAGGCCGAGCCGAACGTGCCCGATGCGCTCTGCGCGCTCGACAACGTGGTGCTGACGCCGCACATCGGCAGCGCGACCTGGCAGACCCGGCGCGCGATGGGCGACCTGTCGTTCGGCAACCTGCAGGCGCACTTCGCAGGCCAGCCGCTGCTTTCGCCGGTGCCGCAATGAGCGGCCCTACACGGCCGCTCCGTAACGAACGCGCGGCCGCGCTGGACACGATCACTCGCAGCGCGCGGCTGTCCTCATGACCAGCCGCCCGTTCGATCTATCGGGCCGAATCGCGCTGATCACCGGTGGCGGCTCCGGCCTTGGCTTCGCGATGGCACAGGGACTGGCCGAGGCCGGTGCGCTGGTCGTACTGAACGGCCGCACCGCGGCAAAGCTCGACGCCGCCGTGGATCGGTTGCGTGCGCTCGGCCTGCGCGCCGAATCCGCCGTCTTCGACGTCGCCGATTCGGCCGACGTGAACCGTGGCGTGGCGGCGCTCGGCGCCCGCCTTGGCGCCCTCGACATCCTGGTCAACAACGCCGGCATCCAGCACCGCACGCCGATCGAAGACTTCACCGATGCCGACTGGCAGCGGGTGATGGCGACCAACCTCGATGCGCCCTTCTTCATGGCGCGCGCGCTGATCCCGCAGATGAAGGCGCGCGGCCGCGGCAAGATCGTCAACATCTGTTCGCTGATGTCGAGCCTCGCCCGCCCGACGACGGTGCCGTACCAGGTCAGCAAGGGCG
>JBDSAB010000232.1:0-9434 GCA_039922395.1 Caldimonas sp. | reverse complement strand
GTGGCCCTGGTTGAGGTGACCCGCGGTGTCTACGAGGGAACCTACACCCTGAAGCGTCAGGATCACCCCGACAGAGCGCTCTCGTCCACGGCATTCCTTGCCGTCAACGGCAAAGAGTCGACTGAGCGTTTCGAGCGTGAACAGGATCGGCCGCGTGAATACGACCGATCGGACCGATCAGACCGATCGGAGCGCAAGTTGGTGTCCGCATGTGTGAACTGTGGCGTCATCGAAGCTGTCAACGTGGTGGAAACAAAGGGTGAAGGCCACAACGTCGTCGGCACGATCGCAGGGGGTGTGGTCGGAGGGGTGCTGGGACATCAGGTGGGTGGCGGCAGCGGAAAGGACATTGCAACGATTGCCGGCGCGCTGGGCGGCGCCTATGCGGGGAACCGCGTTCAAAACAACATGGGCAAGGCCACGGAGTACCAGGTGGTTGTCCGCCTCGAGACCGGAACCACCCAGACAGTCAAGTTTGCGGCTGACCCGGCATTCAAGACGGGAGAGCGTGTCAGGGTCGAGAACAACAACATCACACGGCTTTGATTCCCGGAACTACTTTCCGGAGGACCGGACCGCAGGACCTAGCGGCGTTTGAGAGCGCCGCCGTCGACATGGCACGCGCGAACGCGTTGTTATTGGGAGTAGGGGGCGTTCTTCAACATGACATCCCTTGAGCGAATCCACAAGGGCTCGAACTATCACTGCCAACCCAGAGCCGTCTAGGTTCTGACAGAAATCGGTCGCTTCCCCGGCGGCGATCTGCTGCTCAGGTTGTCAGAGAAGCAGGAACGCCACCGCTGCCACGGCGGTCGGCCCGAGCGCCCCCAGCAGCAACTCGACTGCCCCGATGGACTCGTCTTCGAAGCCGAGTTTTAGCAACGCGACTCCGGCCGGATTGGGCGCATTCGCGATGACTGTCAGACCGCCGCCGGCCACCGCACCGGCGACCAGCATGTACTTCGACTCGTCCGTGATGTTCGTGAACAGCGAGCCCAGATAGGTCAGCGCCGCGGATCCGAGTTCGGTGGACGGATGCGGGCGGCCTTCGAGCGCGACCTTGTCGTTTCCGGGGAGATCAATCTGCATGAGTGGCAGCGTCGCGGGATGGTTGTCCGGCAAGGAGGTTTTCGGACGAATGTGGGAATATCTGGCTCTGACAACCACGCCGGACCGGCAAGAAGGGACGGGTCGGCCCGGCCGTTCGACTAGCTAGCTCTGTCGCGGGCGCTTCGAGCGCCTTTGGTGCGCTTTTGAAGAGCCTCGTCCGAGAGGTGGAGGTGCGCCAGCGCGGATGTTTATTCCGCGAGCCGTTGGTCCGACACGGATACTGTGCTGTGCAACGCAGTCGGGGCTCCTCCAACGCCGGGACAGCCTCCCAAAATAGGGACAGACTAAAAGAGTAGGTGGTCCTCGTCAGCTCACGTAGCGGCGCGGCAAGAGAACCCGAAAAGTCGTTCCGGTCGCGTCAGATTGGAGCTCGACGGTTGCATCCAGCAACTCGGCGAGCCGCTTGACGATGGACAAGCCAATGCCTTCGCCTTGCTCCCGGCGCAGGATCGGGGGATCTGCGGATGTTGCCGACGGTTGTGACCCTGCGGTAACCCCGGCCTCGCCTCCCGCTCCCATTGCCTGCCCGCCTGCTTCGGTCGCTTGTTCCAGCGCCCCTACCAGCGGAGTGCCAGGACCGGTAGCAAAGCCCGGACCGGTGTCCTGTATCGAGACCATCCAACGCTTACCATCGTCGGACGCGCTCTCGCCCCAGCTGACCGTGACTCCGCCCTGTCGGGTGTACTTGACGGCGTTGATCACGAGGTTCTGCACCAGGCGGCGGACCTTGACCGCATCGCCTTCCACGACGAACGGAGCCGGCCCTTCCTGTCTGCAAAAAAGACCGCGCTGTTCGGCATCTCCCTGCAAGCCATCGAGCAGTTCAGTCAGTGAGGCTGCCACGTCGAACTCCGCGATCCGGCGTGCTTCCCTGCCGGACTGCAGGCGAGCCAGATCCATGACGTCGTCAAGCAGGTGATGGAGGGAGGCCACGTTGCGGTCGAGAACTCGCAGAAATCGTTCCTGCACCGGTTGGGTGGCTCCGACCTTGCTCAGCCCTGCCGTGGCGGTCCTCACCGCGCTGAGGTTGCCACGCAGATCGTGCGCTGCCTCGTGCCAGAGATCTGCGCGCTCCTGCTCCAGCTCGCGAATCTTCTCCAGAGCTTGCTCGAGGTCCTTCATGTGCCCGGCCGCTTCCACCTGCCGCAGCCGAAAGTACTCCGCAATGCTCTTGCTCGATTCGATACCGCTCATCTCTGCCCAGATCCACCGGGCCGTGGCCATCACCTGAGGCTCGAGCTCGGGGCGCTCCCGTGCGTACTCCTCCAGCTGGACCACGACGGCCTCGTTCAAACGTCCCAGCTCGCGCGATACCTCCTGAAGGTCGTACCCCTGCTGCCATCGATGCAAACCGTGGGCAACGGCCAGCTCACCCTGCTCGGCCACGGCTGTTTGGATGGCCATCGTCCCAGGGTCCAGCCGGAGCTCGTAGGCTTGTAGGAGTCCGGGAACGTGATCGTCGAGCTGATTGCGGGGCAACGATTGCGCCGTTGTCAGCATCCGATCCGCCTTAACCGACTTGCGCCAGGTCTGGAGCGTTTCCTCGCGTCTCGAACGAAGGTGGGCGGCCAAGTCGGCAAGGTCATGCAGCAGTGCGGCCATGCGCGGATTCTGACCGGTGGTCGAGGTCAATTGGCATGCTGAATGCCTAGACCCTTGAGAGGAACCGATGATGCCCCCGCAGAAAATATTGATCGCTGACGACAACGTCGACGCCGCCGACTCCACTGCCTACCTGCTGCGGCAGGATGGATTTGACGTACGTGTTGCGTATGACGGCCTGCAGGCTGTCGAAGCCGCTCGCAGCTTCCGGCCGGTCGTGGCGATTCTCGACATCAAGATGCCGGTGATGGATGGGTATGAGGCCGCCTCTCGACTGAGATCGGAGCAGGGTGCCGATGGGCATCTGGTCTTGATCGCGCTGACAGGCGAAACCAAGTCCTCGGACGTAGAGCATGCAACATGCGCCGGCTTCGACCATCACGTGGCCAAGCCTGTGGCAGGCAAAGCACTTGGCCTCCTGGTCGCTGCGTGCCTTGCAAAACAGGGTCGTCGGGTGTAACGACTACAGACACTCGCCAACATCACCAGCCGTTCATTCCGCCGCGGGCAGACTGCGTCGTCAACGCATACTTCGAGTCATTCGACGTTACTCGTCCTTTTGCGTTGAGCCAGTTTCGTCCTTCGGCTCAGGGTGTGGCTCCTTCCCCGCGGACCCTTGCGATGATGGTTGCCCCAGACCTTGTCGCGTGAGATGAGCACGAACGGCCGCCACGTTTCTTTTTACGTTTCCACTCACGGCCTCGGTAAGAAGCCGGTCAATATCAACGCGCTCGATCAATTCTTCGACGCCGCCCACTTGTCGCGGATTGAGGATCGCCTCGCCACTGGGTCTCGGCGCGCCCGGCGCATTCGCGACTTGAGGGGTTTCCCCGGCCGAATACTGTCTGCACAGTTCCAAGAACTGGTCGAGCTCCGTCGACTTGTCGAACACCGCGTCAGCGCCGTACTCGGTCGACTTTCGGCGAATGTCCAGCGTGGCGTAGTTGGTTAGAACGACCATGTGCTGATCACCGCGTCGCTCTCGTCCGGCGCCCAGCACCTGAAGTCCGTTGCCCGCTTTCAGCGACATATCGACTATGGCGAGTCGCCACGTGTCGCGATGCGCTTCCAACGCGGCAATGCCTTGATCCGCCGTTTCGGCAGTGGCGATGACTTGGACGTCAGCCAACTCCGCCAAGGCCGGAATTAAGCTCTTCCGGATCGCGGGGCTGTCCTCGATCAGGATGGTGGCGAGAGGCATGTTCGGCGTCGAGCCAGTGGCCGTATCCGCAAACCTTTTATATCGGGGCGCACTTGAACATAATGTAGGAAGCCGCGCCGCCGTACGTAAGGACCGATCCACAACGCGGAGTGAGAAAATTCTTAGGGAGTGTTGACCATGTCGAACCAACCGCCTAGTTCACAGGGAGACCGGAATGCGTCGCCTCTGGACGAAGCACTAACCAAGAACAAGGAGGCTACGAAGGAAGTGGCGCGCGCCGCTGACGATTTGGCGGTCGTGCATGCGGTCCTTGACACCAAGATCGCCAACGGTTCGAGTGAGGGCGACGTCAATCGGGCGGTTGCCGAGACAAAGAAGGTCGAAGAACGCCTCAGCGAGTCCGCCGAAAAATTGGAACAAGTCAACGAGACCTTGGAGCGCGAGGTGAGGGCGGCTCGCTAGGCGCACGAGGTCAACAGCCAGCAGTTTGGCCAGTTGCAGGCCTTGCCGGCGATGCAGCGATGCTTCTGAATGGACACTGACGACGAGCAGCCTATGCATCACCCGCGCCCGCGCCGGCGATCCGTACACGCAAACTAGAAGCGCCAGCAAGTTCCTGAACGACTGCTTTACAGCGTTGTATTCAAGACAGTCAATGACGCCGATGGGTCGGGTCCGGCTGCTGGGCACCCGACGGCGAGAGGCGGTATATGGCTCTTACCCGTCGTCGACGACTCGAACGGCAACTCAACCTCACTCAGCGGCCGGCCGACGTACGACATCTCGGCACCCGCACTCGGCCAGTTCCGGTCGCTCAATGTCCGCCAAGATCGCGGCGTCAATGGCCGGTCCCAAGGCACGGCGGATGTAGCTTCATGTCTGCGCGCGAGACAAGATCTCGACCGCTGTCGTTAGCGGCGCTCAGCCGGCCGCCAGGCCTGGTCGTGACAGTCCGGCCAGCAGGTCCTCCAGGACGTCGATCTCCAGTGGTTTGACCAGGTGATGATCAAACCCAGCCTCCTTAGAGCGGCGGCGGTCCTCGGGTTGGCCCCACCCCGTCAACGCTGCCAGCACGGTGTGCTGCAGGTCTGGCATATGTCGCAACCGGCGAGCCACTTCGTAGCCGTCCATCTTCGGCATGCCGATGTCGAGGAAGATCAGCGATGGTTGGTAGGCCCGCACCGTGTCGAGTGCGGAGATGCCGTCGTGGGCGACTCTGACCTCGTGCCCCTGCATTTGGATAATCACCGCGAGGCTGGCGGCCGCATCGATGTTGTCATCGACTACCAGGATCCGGTGGCTCGTCGGGGGGACGTGCGCCGTGTCTCCAATCTCTGCCAACTGCTTGCGGTGCTGCGTGATGAGCGGCAGCCGGATGGTGAACTCAGCGCCGGCGCCCGTCCCCGCGCTTCGAGCCTCGGCCGTGCCACCGTGCATCTCCACTAGGTCCCTCACGAGGGTCAGCCCCACGCCCAGGCCGCTCGGTGAACGCGCAGCCGCGGCTTGGCCCTGCACGAACAGGTCGAAGACGTGCGGCAGCACGTCCGGCGCGATGCCAATGCCGTTGTCCTGCACCCGCAGCACCCCCTGGCCGGCCTGCCGCTCCGCGAAGACGCGAATGTGCCCGCCTGCGTCGGTGTACTTGGCTGCGTTGATCAACAGGTTGCTCAGCACCTGGGTGAGCCTGACTGCATCCGCATCGACCAACAACGACTCGTCCGCCGTTGCAATGTCAAGACGGTGTTGGTGCTCATCGATGAGCGGCTGTGCCATTTCAACGGCACGGGCAACGACGGTTGCCAGTTCCACGGGCGCCTTCTGCAGTTCGATCTTGCCCCGCACGACGCGCGAGACGTCCATCAGATCGTCCACTAGGCGGACCAGGTGATTCACCTGCCGCTCCATCATGTCGCGGGTTTGCGTGGCCGTCGCCGGATCAACGTTCGGCACCTTCAGAATCTGCAGCGAGTTGCGGATCGGGGCCAGCGGGTTGCGCAGTTCATGGGCAAGAGTGGCCAGGAACTCGTCCTTGCGGCGGTCGGCATCGCGGAGCGCCTGTTCCATGCGCTTGATGTCGCTGATGTCGGTGTTGGTGCCGAACCAGTAAACAATTTGCCCCGCCGCATCGCGCAGCGGATTGACTCTTGTCAGAAATGGGCGGAACTGCCCGTCTGCACCCTTGATGGGGAAGACCATGTCGAAGGGGTCGCCTCGGGTGATCGACGCGTCCCAGCGTGACAGCACCTCGGGCAGCACAGCGGGATCATGCACTGACTGCCAGCCCCACCCCTCCATCTCGTCAGGGGTCGTGCCGGTGTAGTCGTACCAGCGGCGGTTGTACCAAAAGATGTGCCCGTCGCGACGAGCCATCCACGCCAACTGAGGGATGGTGTCGACCAGCAGACGAAGCTTTTCCTCGCTCTCGCGAACGGCGCCCTCGGCTGCCTTGCGGGCCGTAATGTCGTCGTGCACCAGCACGACCTCGCGCACGCGATCGCCGCTGTCCTTGAGCGGGTATGCCACTGCCGACACCCAGCGTACCGGGTCGGAGTGTCGGGTCAGGCCGGGAAGCGTTTCGTTCGGGTCGTACCGGATCTCCGGAATCGCGACGGCCTCCCCGGCGAAGGCTCGGCGGAGGTACGGCGCGACACCCGTGGACTCAAGCTGCAGGTCCTGCAGGATGTTGTAGCCGGCCAGTTGCTCGAGCGAGACGCCCCACAGGTTCGACCAAGCTTGGTTGACACGCGAAGTCTGTCCGTCTGGCGACAGGATCTGGACGCTGAAGGGCGCCTGTTCCATTAGTGCTCGGAAGCGCCCTTCGCTCTCCCGCAGCGTCTGCTCTGCATGCAACCGCTTGAGGAACTGGCCAACCTGTCCGGCGACCGTAGCCATCGTTTCGAGCAAACCGGAGTCCGGCTCGCGGACCTGCCGTGTGAAGAACTCCATGACACTGTGCGTGGCGCCGCCGACAAGGATCGGGAAAGCAAACGCACTCTGGAGGCCGGCCGCTGCGGCCAAGGCGGCCCGCGGAAAGTTTGGCGCGAGAGGCACATCGAGCAGCCAGGCAAACTCGCCGGTCGCCCACACCTGCCCCGGCAGCCCTTCGCCGCGGAGAAAAGTGCGGCGGCGGCTCTCGATGGCAAACGTTGCGCCGGGGGTGCCAGCCTCATGCCAGGTCGTAAGGCAGGTGAGAGACTCGGCCTCGGATCCGACGACCCAGAACGCGCCCACCTCCCAATGAAGGTTTTCGCAGATGGACCGCAGCACCCCCACCGCGGCGGTCTCGAGGTCCCGTGCCTGTGCCAGGTGCTGGGTGATGGCGAATCGGGCGTTGCGCAGTTGCCCGGCCCACACGCGGTCGCTGATCTCCCGGAGATAAGCCGTGAACAGCGGCGAGCCATCCGTCGCGATGCGCGTGATTGCCAGCTCGACGGGGAACTCGGTGCCGTCGGCACGCATCGCCGCCAGCTCGATGCGCTTGCCGAGCACCGGCCCCTCGCCGGTCGCGAGGTAGTGCGCAAGGCCGCGGTGATGTGCGGCTCTGAGAGACTCGGGAATGATCAGCGTGCTCAGCTCGCGCCCTAGGACATCTGCGCGTCGATAGCCAAACGTGCGCTCGGCCGCGGGATTGAACTCGAGTACGTGCCCCAGCGCATTGATGGTGATGATGCAGTCCAGCGCGGTGTCGAGGATGGCGGTGACCCTGGCCTCTTGCCGGCTGCGGGCGTCTTCGGCAGCATCCTGCTGCAGCTTCCACGGTGTCCGGTCGCGCAGGATCTTGGCAAACCCGCAGACCTCGCCAGCAGCGTCCCGCACCGGGGTCAGCAGCCCGCTTGCCCAGAATCGGCTACCGTCCTTGCGCAGGTGCCAGCGATCGTCAGGGCCGATGCCCGTGTGCAGCGCGTCCTTCATCTCCTGCTGCGGCACACCGGCCTCGACGTCCTCCGGCGTGAAGAAGCGTTCGAGCGACCGGCCGATGATCTCGCTCTCGACGTACCCGAACAGCTGCTCGGCGCCAACGTTCCACCCTTGGACAACGCCATTCCGGTCGACCACGAACATGGCGCAGTCGGTGAGGTGGGAAACAAGCAACCGGAACAGGTCGCCGTCTCCCCTCGCGCTGTCGTGTTGCTGGTCGTCCGGCATTCACGTCCGCTCTTACTCGATCGCTGAACTGGCTGTGGTTCGCGGACGTCTACGAACCGCAGGGCTGCCCTTCATTTTATCGGCGCGGCATTTGTCAAACAACGCCATACAGACAGTGGGGGGTGCAAATGTCGGGGCCAGCCCCTTGAAGACCGATTGCGCAACAGAGTGAAGTGAGTTGCCGGATGAAGCGTCTCATCGAGAGAGCGGACCGGACCAGTTCACCTTGCTGCCAGAGTGTCTCGATGACTTCATTGCCCAGGACAACCCGGCAGGAATCGCTGATGCCATGGTCGAGGAGCTCGACTGGTGGGCCTTGGCTTCGAAAGTGCGGTCAATTGACTCCCCGCCGGGGGCATCACGGCCTGGCGAGCCGACAACTCATAAGCGAGTACACGTCACGTGTCGCGATTGTTTAGCTCACTGCAAAGAGTGGCGCGGAAGCGTGATGGTGAAGACACATCCGATCCCCGGCATATCCCGAACGCTCAACGTCCCGGCGTCCGCCTCGACGCTTTGACGGGCGATCGAGAGTCCGAGGCCGAGGCCGGACTTGTCCGCGCTGCGTTGCGAGAACGGCGTGAACATCTTCTCCGCGCTTCCGACCGGCAACCCGCCGCAGTTGTCCCGGACTTCGATCAAGACTTCTTCGCCAAAGGCGTATGCCTTCAACGTGACCTCGGTTTGCGAGTGCGTGAACTTGAAGGCGTTCTGCAACAGGTTGGTGAGTGCCGCCAGCAACAGCCCCCGGTTTGCCCGGATGACCAGGTCGGGGTCCACCGTTGGCACCGCCAAGTAGCAACCTGCGGCCCCTGCAGCGAGCAGGCCGGCGGCTTGGGCATCCGCGATCAATGAGGCGACCGACAATATGTGCCGTTGACTCGGCGCGCCGCTTTGCACCTCGGCAATCGACCGGTTGACCAGCTCAGTCAGCGAGACAAGGGCACGTTTCAGGACTGCGCCAGTGGCGCCGCCCATCGAGATGTTGCCGAACTCCAGCGCCGCGACCGCAAGCGTTGCCGTCCCGAGCGCGTTTCGCAATTCGTGAACCAAAAAGCCGATGCGCTCGTTGGCTGCCAAGTCGTGCTCACGCGCGATGGTCGTGTCGCGCTGAAAGCTGAACTCGGTGACCGCATCCGCGATGGCGTTGTCCAGACACCGATTCAACGTTCGGAACTCGTCGACGGTAAACGGTGCATCGCGCTCGGACGCCAGGTCGGTGATGGCCTGGCATAGATCGCCGTAGTCGTGGACAACCTGGTCAACGGTAAAGCCCAGCTTCAGCAATTCCTTCCCGTGCGCGGTTGCGCTCACCCCCATCTCCGACAAGGCCAACGCGTCGCCGCCCGCCGGGCCCGAGATACGGATGCTTGCGGCCGTTTCGTCGGCGTCCTCCGCTTGCAGCGTTCGCGTC
>JBDSAB010000231.1:0-3954 GCA_039922395.1 Caldimonas sp. | reverse complement strand
CCAGGGCGTGCGCTACATCATCCAGGGCAACGGTTCCTCGGTGGCACTGGCCTTGACCGATGCGATTAGCAAGCACAACGAGCGCAACCCGGGCAAGGAGATCGTCTTCCTGAACGAGGCCGCGGTCGATCCTGACCTGACCAACAGCAAGTGCAGCTTCTGGCATTTCCGCTTCGACGCCGACACGACGATGAAGATGGAGGCCATCACGACCTTCATGAAGGAGCAGAAGGACATCAAGAAGGTCTACCTGCTGAACCAGAACTACTCGCACGGCCAGCAGGTCGCCAGGTATGCGAAGGAGTACCTGAAGCGCAAGCGCCCGGACATCGAGATCGTCGGCGAAGACCTGCACCCCCTGGCGCAGGTGCGCGACTTCGCACCGTACATCGCGAAGATCAAGGCCTCCGGCGCCGACTCGGTGATCACCGGCAACTGGGGCTCCGACCTCGCACTGCTGGTCAAGGCGGCGGGCGAAGGCGGCTACACGGGCAAGTTCTTCACCTACTACACCGGCGTCACTGGAACGCCGACGGCGCTCGGCACGAACGGCGCCGGCAAGGTGTACCAGGTCGCCTACTCGCACTACAACATGGGTGGCGAGACCGACAAGGACATGGCAGGCTTCAAGGCCAAGTACAACGACGACTACTACACCGGCTCGATCACGCGGATCCTGGAAGTCTTGTCCAACGCAATGGCGCAGAGCAAGTCGATCGACCCGGTCAAGGTGGCTTTCGCGATGGAAGGCCTGAAGGTCAAGAGCACGTTCGGCGGCGAAGTCGAAATGCGAAAGAGCGACCACCAGCTCCAGCAGCCGCTCTACATCACGGTCTGGCAGAAGACCGACGCGAAGTACAAGTACAGCCCCGAGAACACCGGCATGACGCTGGCCCCGGTGGCCGAGTACCCGAACTACGTGTCGAGCACGCCCACCAGCTGCCAGATGAAGCGCCCCGGGGCCTGAGGCTCTTGGTATTGCGCCAGGAGGCCCGAGCCGGTTTGATCCGTCCGGGCCTCTTGCCTTTTGGCGCAACTGTCGCCAGCATCTGACCCGGAACCGTCAACCGGCGCGCTGCAATGGAGTTCTTCACGATCTCGATGCTCAACGGCCTGAGTTACGGGCTGTTGTTGTTCATGCTCAGCTCCGGGCTGACGCTGATCTTCAGCATGATGGGCGTCCTCAATTTCGCCCATGCCAGCTTCTACATGATCGGGGCCTACATCGGCTACTCGATCGCAAAAGTCATCGGCTTCTGGCCGGCCCTGATCCTCGCGCCGTTCTTCGTCGGCGTGATCGGCGCGCTGTTCGAGCGCTATTGCCTGCGCCGCGTCCACAAGTTCGGGCACGTTCCGGAACTGTTGATCACCTTCGGCCTGTCGTTCGTCATCATCGAGCTTGTGTTGCTGATCTGGGGCCGCACCGCGGTCGACTTTCCGCCGCCCGAGGTGCTGCGCGGACCGGCGTTCACGCTGGTCAATTCGTCGATCGAGGGGCTGCGCCTCGTATGGGGTGCTGCGCCGGCCGCAATGTGCACGACCGCCGACGCGACCGTCCGCATCGTCTGCTCGCCGTTCCCGGCCACGCGGGGCTTCATGATGCTGGTCGCCTTGCTGATGCTGGTGGCGCTCTGGCTGCTGCTGACCCGCACGCGCATCGGCCTCGTGATCCAGAGCGCGTTGACGCACCCCGAGATGGTCGAGTCGCTGGGTCACAACGTGCCGAAAGTCTTCATGCTGGTGTTCGGTGCCGGCTCGGCGCTGGCCGGCCTGGCCGGCGTGATCGGCGGCAGCACCTTCGTGACCGAGCCGGCGATGGCGGCGACGGTCGGCTCCGTGATCTTCGTGGTCGTGGTGGTCGGCGGCATGGGCTCGCTGGCCGGGGCCTTCGTCGCCTCGATCCTGATCGGCGTGATCCAGACATTCGCGGTCGCGATCGACTACTCGATCTTGAACCTGGTGCGATCGATCGGCTTCAGCCCCTCGGAGCACGCGGCCGACTACTCGCTGCTCAAGCTGACCATCTCGCAGATCGCACCGATCCTGCCGTACCTGTTCCTGGTGTTGATCCTGATCTTCCGGCCGAAGGGCCTGCTCGGCACACGCGAGGGATGAGCATGGACGCAACCGCTCCCGCGCAATCCGTCGTCGTCCGCCCGCCCGGTCGCCTGCCGCCCGGACGCCTGCTGGTCTGGGGCGCCTTTGCCGCGGCGCTTTTGATCGCGCCGCTGATCTTCACCAGCAGCCTGGCGGTGACGATGCTGTCGCAGATCGGCATCGCGATCGTCGCCTGCCTGTCGTACAACATGCTGCTCGGCCAGGGCGGCATGCTGAGCTTCGGCCATGCGGTCTACAGCGGCCTCGCGACCTTCGTCGCGATCCATGCGCTGATCGGTGCGGGCGACGGCTCGTTCCCGGTGCCGGTCACCCTGATTCCGCTGATCGGCGGGTTCGCCGGCATGTTCTTCGCGGTCATCCTCGGCTACGTCACGACCAAGAAAGCCGGCACGCCGTTCGCGATGATCACCCTCGGCCTCGGCGAGCTGGTGTTCGCGATGTCGCTGATGATTCCCGAGTTCTTCGGTGGCGAGGGCGGCGTCACCGCGAACCGGGTCGTCGGCAAGCCGTTTTTCGGGCTGACGTTCGGGCCGCCGCTGCAGGTGTACTACCTGCTCGCGGTCTACACCTTCATCTGCACCGCGGCGATGTTCGCGTTCACCCGCACACCGCTCGGGCGGATGCTGAACGCGGTCCGCGACAACCCGGAACGGGTCGAGTTCATCGGCTACAGCACGCAGCGGGTGCGCTATATCTCGTTCATCCTGGCCGGCTTCTTCGCCGGCGTGGCCGGCGGCATGTACGCACTCAACTTCGAGATCGCGACCGCCGAGGTCGTCGGCGCCGGCCGGTCCGGGCTCTACCTCTTGTTCACATTCCTCGGCGGCGCCACCTTCTTCTTCGGACCGATCATCGGCGCGGTGCTGATGGTCGTCTCGTTCACGCTGTTCTCCGAGCTGACGAAGGGCTGGCAGCTCTACCTCGGCCTCGTCTTCCTGTTCATGGTGATGTATGCGCCCGGCGGCATCGCCAGCCTGATCATGATGAATCTCCGGGTCGGCGCCTACAAGAAGCTGGGCCGGCTGATTCCCTGGTACGCCGCGCTGACCGTCACGGCACTGGTCATGCTCGCCGGCGGCGCTGCGCTGATCGAGCTGGTCTATCACCTGCAGCTCGGGGAGAGCCTCGATCCGAAGCTCAAGTTCTTCGGCATGACGCTCGACACGAAATCGGCGATGAGCTGGCTCGGCGCTGCTGCGGTCGCGCTGATCGGCTTTGCGATGTTCGACTTCGTGCGGCGACGCTTCGCGCGCGTCTGGGGCACGATCCAGGGCGAGATCGAAGCGCTCACCGCACGCAGCCGGGAGGCCCGATGACGACGGGCTACGCGATCGAGCTGAAGGACCTGCGCAAGTCCTTCGGCAACACCGAGATCATCCGCGGCGCCAACCTGGCGGTGCAGCAGGGCGAGCGGGTCGCGATCATCGGGCCGAACGGCGCCGGCAAGTCGACCCTGTTCAACCTCATCAGCGGGCGCTTCGGTCCGACCAGCGGCGAGATCGTGCTGAATGGCAAGCGAATCGAGAACCTGAAGCCGTACGAAATCGCCCGGCTCGGCCTGGCGCGCAGCTTCCAGATCACCAACATCTTCGGGCGCCTTTCGGTATTCGAGAACCTGCGCTGCGGCGTGCTCTGGGCGCTCGGCTACAAGTACGCGTTCTGGAAGTTCCTGGCCGACCTGCGCGACGCCAACGAGCGGGCCGAGGCGCTCCTTCACATGATCAAGCTCGACGCCAAGCGCGAAACGCTGGCGATGAACCTGACCTATGCCGAACAGCGCGCGCTCGAGATCGGCGTGACGATCGCCGGCGGCGCCAATGTCGTGCTGCTCGACGA
>JBDSAB010000230.1:0-10137 GCA_039922395.1 Caldimonas sp. | reverse complement strand
GCATGCGCGCGCCCGACGCCGCCTCGTACATGTCGAACAGGTCCTCGCGCTCGCGGAAGCAGTAGATGAAGATGTTCATCGCGCCGCAGTCGAGGCCGTGCGCGCCGAGCCACATCAGGTGGTTCATCAAGCGCGTGATCTCGCTGAACATCACCCGGATGTACTGCGCACGGATCGGCACCTCGACGCCCATCAGCTTCTCGATCGCGAGGCAGTAGGCGTGCTCGTTGCACATCATCGAAACGTAGTCGAGCCGGTCCATGTACGGCAGCGACTGAATGTAGGTGCGCGTCTCGGCGAGCTTCTCGGTCGCGCGGTGCAAGAGGCCGATGTGCGGATCGGCGCGCTGGATCACTTCGCCGTCGAGCTCGAGCACCAGGCGCAGCACGCCGTGGGCCGCCGGATGCTGCGGGCCAAAGTTCAGCGTGTAGTTCTTGATGTCAGCCATAACGTCGATCTACTTCAGGCCGCCGTAGTTCTCTTCGCGGATCACGCGCGGAATGATCTCGCGCGGCTCGATCGTGACCGGCTGGTAGATCACGCGCTTCTGCTCGGGGTCGTAGCGCATCTCGACGTCGCCCGTCACCGGGAAATCCTTGCGGAACGGATGGCCGATGAACCCGTAATCGGTGAGGATGCGGCGCAAGTCGAGGTGGCCGTCGAAGATGACGCCGTAGAGGTCGAACGCCTCGCGCTCGAACCAGTTGGCCGAGCTCCAGACATCGGTCAGAGTCGGAATCATCGGCACGTCGTCTTCGGTGCAGAACACCTTGAGGCGCACGCGCCAGTTCTTGCTGATCGAGAGCAGGTGCGAGACGACGCAGTAGCGCAGCCCGTCCCAGTCGGTGTCGCGGTAGGACGAATAGTCGACGCCGCACAGGTCGATCAGCTGCTCGAACGCGAGGTCGGCATGATCGCGCAGCGCAAGCGCTGCATCGTGGTAGTCGGCGGCCGACACGGTGAGGGTCAGCTCCTCGCGATCGCGAACCAGCGACTTGACGCGGGCGCCGAGCACGGTCTGTAGTGCGGCTTGCAGTGTGTCGAGCTTGCTCATGTCTCCGTCACCGCGCGATCGTCGTTTCGCGACGGATCTTGGCCTGCAGCTGAAGGATGCCGTAGAGCAACGCCTCCGCGGTCGGCGGACAGCCCGGCACATAGACGTCGACCGGCACGATGCGGTCGCAGCCGCGCACGACCGAATAGCTGTAGTGGTAGTAGCCGCCGCCATTCGCGCACGAGCCCATCGAGAGCACCCAGCGCGGCTCGGCCATCTGGTCGTAGACCTTGCGCAGGGCCGGCGCCATCTTGTTGCAGAGCGTGCCGGCGACGATCATCAGGTCGCTCTGGCGCGGGCTCGGCCGGAACAGCATGCCGAATCGGTCGATGTCGTAGCGCGCAGCGCCGGCGTGCATCATCTCGACCGCGCAACACGCCAGGCCGAACGTCATCGGCCACAGCGAACCGGTCTTCGACCAGTTGATCAACGTGTCGAGGCTCGTCGTGACGAAGCCTTCCTTGAGGACGCCTTCAACGCTCATATGAATGCCTGTCTGGGTTCAACGCGGGGGCGGACCTTCTCATTCCCAATCGAGCGCACCCTTCTTCCATTCGTAGACGAAGCCGACGACGAGGATGCCGAGGAACAGCATCATCGCGAGGAAGCCCGGCATGCCGATCTCCTTCAGCGCGACCGCCCACGGGAAGAGAAACGCGATCTCGAGGTCGAAGAGGATGAACAGGATGGCGACCAGGTAGTAGCGCACGTCGAACTTCATGCGCGCGTCCTCGAACGCCTCGAAGCCGCATTCGTATGGCGAGTTCTTCGCCTTGTCGGGACGATGGGGCCCGAGCAGGAAGCCGAGCACCTGGGGCGCGACGCCGACCGCCACGCCGATCAGGATGAACAGGATGACGGGTAGGTAGGGTTCGAGATTCATGGTCCTGCGCGCCCGCGGAGCGCGCTTGAGACTGATGCATCGCTGTCGCCTTGCGGCTCGACAGCGCTTCGAGCAAGTTTGGTGCCGACGGCGAGACTCGAACTCGCACAGCTTTCGCCACTACCCCCTCAAGATAGCGTGTCTACCAATTTCACCACGTCGGCGGCTCACGAAACAGAGGTCCGAAAGGCATGAGGACGCGCCTCCCGGACAACATGAAATTCTAACCCGAAGGCAGGCGCCGATCCCCCGTGCCGGCCTGCGCGCGATGCGTTGGACGGCGTCGTGCGAGCGGCGCCATCACTCGTCGCGCAACTGGGCGGTCTACTTCGGAATGGCAGCGGCGCCGGAGGCCGCTGGCGGCACGACGGCCGCCGAAGCTGGCGCAGCCGCCGGAGCGATCGTCGGTCCCGAGGCCGGGCCCGGGATCTGCGCCGACCCGGTCGCCGGCACGCTGGCGGCCGGCGCGCTGAGCACCGGCCGATCCAGCACGCTGCCGGTCGACGGCCGGGAGCGATCGTTCGAGAAGAACGCAAGTGCCAGCGTGCTGATGAAGAAGACCGCGGCACAGGCCGCCGTCGAGCGCGACAGGAAGTTCGCGCTGCCGGTCGCGCCGAACAGGCTCCCCGACGCCCCGCTGCCGAACGACGCGCCCATGTCCGCACCCTTGCCGTGCTGGATCAGCACAAGCCCGATCATCACCAGGGCGGCGATGATCTGCAGCGCCACCATCAGGTTCAACAACAAGTTCATGCTTCCAGACTCCGTGTTCTTTTCTTCGAGCGGGGCAACGCGTCGTCGCGAGTGTCAGGACGCTGCCCGGCAGATGGCGGCAAAGTCGCCGGCCTTCAAGGACGCGCCGCCGATCAAGCCACCGTCGATATCGGCCTTCGAGAACAGCGCGCCGGCGTTGTCGGCCTTGACGCTGCCGCCGTAGAGGATCTTCATGTCGCCGGCGTGCTCGGTCGCTGCGTGCAGCTGCGCGCGCAGCAACGCGTGGACCGATTGCGCCTCGTCCGGCGTCGCCGTCTTGCCGGTGCCGATCGCCCAGACCGGTTCGTAGGCCACGACGATCTGCGAGATGCAATGAGCCAGCGTGTGGATCACCGCCGACATCTGGCGCTTGACGACGGTCGCCGTCTGTCCGGCTTCGCGCTCGTCGAGCGTCTCGCCGACGCAGATGATCGGGGTCAGCCGATGCGCCAGCGCTGCCTTCGCCTTGTCGGCGACCAACTGGTCGCTTTCGCGATGAAAAGCCCGGCGCTCGGAGTGGCCGACGATCACATAGCGGCAACCGAACTCCGCCAGCATCGCCGCGCCGACCTCGCCGGTGTATGCGCCGGACTCATGCGCCGAGCAGTCCTGCGCGCCCCAGCCGATCGCGCTGCCTTGCAGCGACAAGGCGACCTCGGCCAGGTACGGAAACGGCGCGCAAACCGCCACCTCGCCGACCCACGGCCCCTGCGCCTTCAAGCCGGCGAGCAGCTCCGCGTTGTTCGCGTGGCTGCCGTTCATCTTCCAGTTGCCGACGACCAGCTTGCGCCGCATGTTCGTTGCTCCGGAGTCCGTCACCACTGCAGGACCAGCTTGCCGATGTGCTGGTTCGACTCCATCAGCGCATGCGCCTGGGCCGCCTGCGAGGCCGGAAAGACCTGATAAATCACCGGCTTGACGATGCCGGCCTCGAGCCATGGCCAGACCTTGCTGCGCAGTGCCGCAGCGATTGCGGTCTTGAAGGCAATCGGGCGCGGCCGCAAGGTCGAACCGGTGATCGTCAGGCGCCGGCGCAGCACGGCGCCGGCATCGATCTGGGCGTCGATCCCGCCCTGCACCGCGATGATGACGAGGCGGCCGTCCTCGGCCATGCACTTCAGCTCGCGCGCGATGTACGAGCCGGCGACCATGTCGAGGATCACGTCGACCCCCTTGCCACCGGTGATCCGGTCGACTTCGGCGACGAAGTCCTGGTCGCGGTAGTTGATCGCGTGATCCGCGCCGAGCGCCGTGCAGGCGGCTGCCTTCTCGGCGCTGCCGGCGGTCGCGATCACGGTGGCGCCGGCCGCCCGTGCCATCTGGATCGCAGTGACGCCGATGCCGCTGGTTCCGCCCTGCACCAGGAACGTCTGCCCGGCCCGCAGCCCGCCTCGGTCGAACACGTTCGACCAGACCGTGAAGAACGTTTCCGGCAGGCTTGCCGCTTCGATGTCGCTCAGTCCGGCCGGCACCGACAGGCACTGGCCGATCGGCGCAACGCAGAACTCGGCGTAGCCGCCGCCGGCGACCAGCGCGCAGACCCGGTCGCCGACCTTGAAGCCGGCAGCGGCCAGCGCCTTCGCATCGCCCTCGACGATCACGCCGGCGACTTCGAGACCCGGCAGGTCCGAAGCACCCGGCGGAACCGGGTACATGCCTTTGCGCTGCAGCACGTCCGGGCGGTTGACACCGGACGCGGCGACGCGGATGAGCACCTCGTCGGGCCCTGGCGCCGGTTGCGGCCGCTCGGTGAGACGCAGCACCTCCGGCTTGCCGTAGGTGGAAATTTCGACTGCTCGCATGGATGTCACCTCAAATGACGGTTGCCGGCGCGCGACTCGCGCACCGGCGCGCCGCTCAGTCGTGATGCGCCATCGGTTGCTGCTGGTCGCGGTCGAGCAATGCCTTCATCGACAGCTTGACCCGGCCCTTCTCGTCGGTCTCTAGGACCTTGACCTTGACGATCTGGCCTTCCTTCAGATAGTCGGTGACCTTCTCGACCCGCTGGTGCGCGATCTGGCTGATGTGCAGCAGACCGTCCTTGCCCGGCATCAGGTTCACGAGCGCGCCGAAGTCGAGGATCTTCGTGATCGGGCCCTCGTAAATCTTGCCGACCTCGACTTCCGCGGTGATCTCCTCGATGCGCTTCTTCGCATGAGCGGCCTTGTCGGCATCGGTCGACGCGATGGTGATCGTGCCGTCTTCGCCGATGTCGATCGTGCAGCCGGTTTCCTCGGTCAGCGCGCGGATCGTCGAGCCGCCCTTGCCGATCACGTCGCGGATCTTCTCCGGGTTGATCTTCATCGTGTACAGGCGCGGCGCGAACTGCGAAACCTCGGTCTTCGCGCCGCCCATCGCTTCGGTCATCTTGCCGAGGATGTGCAGGCGGGCTTCCTTGGCCTGCGCCAGCGCGACCTGCATGATTTCTTTCGTGATGCCCTGGATCTTGATGTCCATCTGCAGCGCGGTGATGCCGGTCGTCGTGCCGGCCACCTTGAAGTCCATGTCGCCGAGGTGATCCTCGTCGCCGAGGATGTCGGTCAGCACCGCAAAGCGGTTGCCTTCCTTGATCAGGCCCATCGCGATGCCTGCGACGTGCGCCTTCAGGGGCACGCCGGCGTCCATCAGCGCGAGGCAGCCGCCGCACACCGAGGCCATCGACGACGAACCGTTCGACTCGGTGATCTCGGAGACGACGCGCATCGAGTACGGGAAGTCGCCGCGGTCCGGCAGCACCGCGACCAGCGCGCGCTTGGCGAGCCGGCCGTGGCCGATCTCGCGTCGCTTCGGCGTGCCGACGCGGCCGGTCTCGCCGGTCGCGAACGGCGGCATGTTGTAGTGAAGCATGAAGTGCTCGGTGAATTCGCCCGCCAGCGCATCGATGCGCTGCGAGTCGCGCTCGGTGCCGAGCGTCGCGGCGACCAGCGCCTGCGTCTCGCCGCGCGTGAACAGCGCCGAGCCGTGGGCACGCGGCAGCACGCCGCTCCTGATCTCGATCGGCCGCACGGTGCGGGTGTCGCGGCCGTCGATGCGCGGCTCGCCTGCCAGGATCTGGCTGCGCACGATCTTCGCCTCGATGTCGAACAGCACGTTCTCGAGCTTCACCTTGTCGAAGTCGGCGATCTCGGTCTGCAGCGCTGCGATGGCCGCCGACGTGACGCCGCGGGTCGCCTGCGTGCGGGCCTGCTTCGAACGGATCTGATAGGCCTCGCGCAACGGCTGCTCGGCCAGCGCGGCGACCTTGCCGATGAACGATTCGTCCTTCGGCGCTGCAGTCCAGTCCCAGGCCGGCTTGCCGGCATCGCGCACGAGGTCGTGGATCGCGTTGATCGCGACGTTGCCCTGCTCATGGCCGAACACGACGCCGCCGAGCATGATCTCTTCGCTGAGCTGCTTGGCCTCGCTCTCGACCATCAGCACCGCGGCTTCGGTGCCGGCGACGATCAGGTCCATCTGCGAATCGAGGAGCGCAGTCTTGCCGGGGTTCAAGATGTAGCGGCCGTTGACGTAGCCGACGCGTGCCGCCCCGATCGGGCCGTTGAACGGAATGCCGGAGATCGCCAGCGCGGCGCTCGCGCCGATCAAGGCCGGGATGTCGGCGGAGACCTCCGGGTTCAGCGACAGCACGTGGATGACAACCTGGACTTCGTTGTAGAAGCCTTCCGGGAACAGCGGCCGCAGCGGCCGGTCGATCAGCCGCGACGTCAGCGTCTCGAGCTCGCTCGGGCGCCCTTCACGCTTGAAGAAGCTGCCCGGGATCTTGCCGGCGGCATAGGTCTTCTCGATGTAGTCGACGGTCAGCGG
Source organism: Caldimonas sp. (assembly GCA_039922395.1). Taxonomy (GTDB): domain Bacteria; phylum Pseudomonadota; class Gammaproteobacteria; order Burkholderiales; family Burkholderiaceae_C; genus Schlegelella_A. The sequence continues at coordinate 3,643 of JBDSAB010000230.1, read as the reverse complement.
AAAGAAGTCCTGGCCGGGCTTCGGATTCTTGGCGGCGACAACGGTCGCCAGCACCATGGTCCCGTCGATGCTGACGATGACCGCGCCACCAGCTTGGCGGGCGATCTCGCCGGTTTCCAGCGTGACGGCGTGATCGCCCCATTGGAACGTCTTGGTCACTTTGTTGAACATGCTCATGCGTTGACTCCGGTGATGTGGTGAGCGCCTTCAGGGTGGCGCTGTCGACCCGGATGCAGAGACCCCGTGGGCGCGATGCCATTCCAGCGCTGCTCCTCGCGGAACATCGGTGGAATGACACAGCAGCGCCGGCCTTCTTGCTCCCTGTATGGATCGGAAAGGCAGAAAGCCTGTGCTGGATCTTCCAGACAGGCTTTCGTTGCCGTTGTCCGACTACTTGCGCAGGCCCAGTTTCTGGATCAGCGCGGTATAGCGGTCTGCATCCTTGCCCTTCAGGTAGGTCAGCAGGCTCTTGCGCCGGTTCACCATCTTCAGCAGGCCGCGGCGGCCGTGGTGATCCTTCAAATGGGTCTTGAAGTGCGGCGTCAGTTCGTTGATGCGGTCCGTCAGCAGCGCAACCTGGACTTCGGGCGAGCCGGTGTCGGTGGTGCTGCGGGCATTCGCCTTGACGATCTCGGCGACGTGTTCTCGGGTGGCGGGCATTCTGTTTCCATGGAATGAAACCGAGCCAGTCCGGCTCGCTGAGCCGGTGCGCCACGGTTTCGATGTTGTCACTTGCGGTCGCCGGTGAAACCTACCTGCGCCGTGCCTGATCTACCGCGCCAGGAACGTACCCGTACTCGGCAAAACCCTGAGATTATAGCTTGAGGAAGCGTTCAAGCCGACAGACCCCATCGACCAAGCGCGCCGGGTCGCGCGACGCGAAACACCAGCGCAGCCATCCCTCGGCTTCCGGACCGAAGGCCACACCCGGCGCGAGGCCGAGACCGGCCTCGACGACCAACTGCTTCGCGAGTGCGAGCGAATCGGAACGGCCTTCGATCTGCAGGAAGGCATACAGCCCGCCGGCCGGCGACGCGACCGTCACCGCGGGCAGCGCCTCGAGCAGCGGCAGCAACGTGTCGCGGCATCCTTTCAGGCGCTGCACCAGGCCGGGCACGAAATCATCGGCGCGGGCCAGCGCGGCCAGACCGGCGCGCTGAACGAAGACCGGCGCGCACGACGTGTTGAATTCGATCAGCTTGCCGACCGATTCGGTGATCGCCGCGGGCAGCACCATCCAGCCGAGTCGCCAGCCCGTCATCAGGAAGCTCTTCGAGAAGCTGTGGATCACGATCAGCCGATCGTCCGGTGCAGCCACGTCGAGAAAGCTCGGGGCCAGCGCTCGCTCGCCTGAAAAGTAGATGCGCTCGTAGACCTCGTCGGCGACGATCCACGTGCCGGTCTGCCGACAGTGCGCGGCGATCGCCTGCTGTTCATCGCGCGTCAGGGTCCAGCCGGTCGGGTTGTTCGGCGAGTTGACGAGCAGGACGCGCGTATGCGCTGTGACCGCGGTGAACAGCGCGTCGAGGTCGAGCCGCCACGCGCCGGCCTCGGGTCGCAGCGGCACGCGCGTCACGCGGGCGCCGAGGATCTCGGGCTGCGCGGTCAGATTCGGCCAAACCGGAACGACAGCGACGACCTCGTCGCCGGCCCCGACCAGAGTCTGCATCGCCAGCATCAGCGCGTTGACGCCGGATGATGTGACGGCGATGCGCTCCGGCCCGAGCGGCCGGTGCAGCGCGCTGACATACCCGGCAATCGCTGCCCGCAGCTCGGGCAGCCCGAGGTTGTGGGCGTAGAACGTCTCGCCGTCGCGCAGCGAATGGATCGCCGCATCGCGGATGAACTCCGGCGTTGTCTCGTCGCTCTCGCCGAACCAGAACGGCAGCACATCGTCGCGACCGATCCCTGCGTTCGCGACCTCGCGGATTTTCGAGCCCGGAAGGCTTTCGATGACGGCTCTCATGACAAGGTGCGCGACAGGCGGTGTCGGTTCATTTTCAAGGCCCTTGAAAACAAAAATGCCGCTCCAACTTCGGCGGCAAGGTCAACGCGATGTGCGGAGACCACTCAATTGTAGGAGCCTCCCATGTTCGTTTATCCCGTGACCCGCTCTGCTCATCTCGCAGCTCACCGCGCCGCGACCGCTCGTCACTTCGGCCGCGCGATCGAGCGCCTGTTCGACGACTCGACCGACCGTCTGTTCGGCGGGGCCAAGGCCGGTTCGGCCGCCCGCACGCCGGCGCTCGACGTGGCTGAAACCGACACCACCTATGTCGTGACGCTCGACGTTCCCGGCGTGACGCGTGACCAGCTGAAGGTCACGATCGAAGGTCGCCGTCTGCATGTCGAGACGCCGGTCGCCGAGATCGCCGCTCCGGTCGCGGAGGCCATTGCGACGACAGCCGAAACGGCCAAGGAACGCGTGCTCTATCGCGAGCGCGGCCTGCCGCGCTATGAGCGCACGATCGTCCTGCCGGCCGAAGTGGACCAAGCCACGTCGCAAGCAAAGGTCGACAACGGCGTCCTGACGCTGACGCTCGCGAAGAAGGTGCCGACCGGCGCGCGGCAAATCAGCGTCAGCTGAACTGGCGTCAAGCCAGGCGAAGGGCGAGTTCGGCAACGGCTCGCCCTTTTCTGGTTTCTCAGTCTCGGACGTCGCTCAACGACCAGCGCGGCAGCACGTTGAAACCGTAGTCGACTTGCGGCGTCAGACGCCCGCGCTGAACGCGCATCGCCGCGGCGAGCGCAATCATTGCGCCGTTGTCGGTGCAAAGCGCAAGCTCCGGGTGATGCACCGTGAACCCACGCTGCCGCGCCTCGGCAGCGAGATCGTCGCGCAGACGCGCATTGGCGCCGACGCCTCCAGCGACGACCAGGCGGTCGAGGCCGGTCTCCTGAAGCGCCGCGATCGACTTGCGAACCAGGACCTCGACGATCGCAGCCTGCGTCGATGCGGCGAGGTTCGCCCGGTCCTGCTCGCAGACATTGCTGCCGAGCTTCGCGACCTGCGTACGAACCGCGGTCTTCAGACCCGCAAACGAGAAGTCGAGATTGCCGCTGCGCAGCAGCGGCCGCGGCAATGCGTAGGCGAGCGGATCGCCGAAATCTGCAAGGCGGGCCAGTGCCGGGCCGCCCGGATAGCCCAGGCCAAGCAGCTTGGCCGACTTGTCGAACGCTTCGCCGGCGGCGTCGTCGATGGTCTCTCCGAGCAATGCATACCGGCCCACGTCGTCGACCCGCATCAGCTGGGTATGACCGCCCGACACGAGCAGCGCGACAAATGGAAAGCGCGGCGGGTCGCCCGACAGGAACGGCGAGAGCAAGTGTCCCTCGAGATGGTGAATGCCGCTCACCGGACGCGCCAGCGCAGCGGCGAGCGAGCAGGCCACACCGGCGCCCACCAGCAACGCGCCGGCCAATCCGGGCCCACGGGTGTACGCGACGGCGTCGATCGCGCCGAGCGGCAATCCAGCCGCGTCGAGGACCTGCCGCGTCAGCGGGATGACGCGGCGAATGTGATCGCGCGAGGCGAGTTCCGGGACGACGCCACCGTAAGCGCGGTGCATGTCGATCTGACTGTGGAGCGCTTGAGCCAGTAGGCGCGGCGGATCGCCGCCGTCAACGTGGACCAGTGCGACGC
>JBDSAB010000229.1:0-7879 GCA_039922395.1 Caldimonas sp. | reverse complement strand
TCGCCGGAGTTGACGACGAGCAGGCTCTGAATCACCTTCTTGTCCATGGCAGATCAAGGATAGCGAGATGGGGTTCGTCGGGAAGGGCCCCCCGACGTTCTCAGTCCCCGCAGCCCGTTGCCGGCCGTCTACCCGACGTCGGTCAGTCGTTCGTCATAGTGGGAAAAGTGGGAAAAACCGCGGGGGCAGGACGCGATATAGAAGAGCGAACAGCTCTCCATGATGAGGTGATCCGTTTGCCTATGGAAGGACCCCTATAAGAAAAACCCACTTTTCCCACTTACAGCTCTGGCATGGCTTGGGTATTCGTTCGATATGCGCCGATGGGGTCGCCTCTGTACGACCTCGACTGACCACGCACCACGCCCAAACACAATATCGGACTAGTTTCGAGACCTTCGACGACGTCAAAACCAGGTTGCCGAGGTTCATAGAAGACATCTACAACACTAAGCGATTGCACTCCGCGCTTGGCCAGTCACCGTCGGAGTTCGAAACCCAACTCGCTCAGCGGGCGGCTTAGTTCTGATGAACCCGACGGTCCAGCCTCAGGGGTTCACTCCATCTTCTCATCCTGATTGACGCTGGACATCGGACGGTCTGAGACGGCCTTTTCATGGTGTGGTCGCACTCGACCTGGATTGCTTCCGCCTGGGCCGTGCGAAAGCGCTTCACCCGTTCGCGACAGGATCGCTATGCGCTTCCGAGGTGGCCGCGTTGCGCCGACTCGCCTGCGTCAGACGCGGTGCGCTTTGAGAGCGTCCCAATTCAGTTCGATACCGTGGCCGGGCCGATCAGGCGCCGTCACGAAGCCGTCCGTTACGGCCAGCGGCTCTGCGATAAAGCGATCGAGCGAGAAGCCGTGGACCTCCATATACGTTCGATGCGGGGACGCGGCCATCAGATGAACCGTCAGGTCGTGAACCCCATGTGACGTGAGAGGGAGGTTGTGCGCCTCGGCAAGCGCGGCGATCTTGCGAAACACGGTCATGCCACCGCAATTGCAAACGTCAGGCTCGGGGTACGAGACAGCGTGCGCGCTGATCATCGCGTTGAACTCGTACAGGGTGTGTAAGTTCTCGCCCGTCGCAACCGGCACTCCGCCATCCCGCACTACCCGCGCATGGCCGGCAACGTCATCCGGGATCGTCGGCTCTTCGAGCCAGACCAGGTTGAAGGCAGACAAGGCGCGGGCAGCGCCGATTGCCTGGTCAGCCGTCCACTTCATGTTCGCATCGGCCATCAACGGGAAGTCGTCGCCGAGGTGCTCGCGCATGTGGCGGACACGCTCTATGTCCTCTCGCATATTGGCTCGACCGACCTTCATCTTGATGGCCCGAAACCCCGAAGCCTGGAACTGATCGGCTTGTGCGAGCAGCTGCGCGATCGGGAACTCTAGATCGACACCGCCTGCATAAACCGGCACCTGCGCATCGAAGCCGCCGAACAGCCGCCACAGCGGCAGATTGGCACGCCTTCCTTTGAGATCCCAGAGCGCGATGTCCACCGCGGATATTGCAGAAGTCGCGTGACCGCCGCGACCAGAGTAGTGCAACTTCCACCACATCTCCTGCCAACGCTTCTCTATTCGCTCCGCGTCCTGCCCGCACAGGATCGGCGCAAGGTAGTTGTCGATCAGGACCTTGAACGCACCGGCGCCTGAATTCACGGCATATGTGTAGCCCACCCCTTCGATGCCATCCGCATCGGTGATGCGCACAGTCACCAGCTCGAAGTCGGCCATAACGCCGTGCATGCTGTCGGTCAGCACCGCGGCCAGTGGAACCTGGTATGCGTCCGCGCGAACTGACTTGATCAGAGCCATGGCGAAGTCTCCTCTCGCATGCCTTGCCTAGCTGGGCGCATCCATCGTATCGCGACCCCGCGAGGAGGTGCGCGAGGCGAGTACTACCCGTCACGGCCCGGGTAAACCGCCAGCCGGCTACGTCGACATCAGCGGTTGCCGCACTGGGCCGCGCTAGGCCGAACACGAACCACCCTGAGGAGCTGAACCTCTGTACCGCAGTTGCCGCGCTTCGTCACTGCGCATCGGTGTGACCCGTCCTCCTCGCGGGGCCGCTAGGAGACACACGGACAGGCAATCCGCTGTCGTCTCCACAACGTAGAGCTCATTCGAGCTCGCATATCAGGTGTTCATTCCGAGCTTCCAAAAAATCCCTCGGCGGCAAGCCCAGGGGCTCCCCTCTCTAGTCGTGCCAGTGCCTGCGCACTCCGTGCCGCGCCATCGGCCATTCGGTATCGAAGGAAGGCTCTCTTAGCGATTCCCCACTCATGTCGGGCTTCTGCGACCCGGCCGGCACATTGGAATAGCGCGCCCGCGTCAAAGTGGCACTTCGCCAGCGCGGGTCCTAGCCGCAGCAGGCGAGCAACATGGAGTGCGCTTCGCAGGTCGACCTCGGCTGAGTCGAGGTCTGCGTCGAACACTCGCATCTTCGCCCGTAGTCGCAAGGCGGAGCAGAGGTACCCCATTTCGCGACTGTCCTCAGCGAGTTTCAGTGCGGCTTCGGCATGTGTCCGCGCTTCGGCTTTTTCACCAGCCAGGAGGCAGGCTTCAGCAAGCCTTGCGCACCATCGCGACCGACCGGCGTAAATGCCGATCTCCTCGGCCTCCCGCACCGCGCGACGGGCCAGGGCCAAGCCTTCTTTCACGCGCCCTTGCTTGGCCAGTAGGAAGCCAACCTGCGACGCCAGGACCGGGATGATGAAGGCGATGTCATTGTGTTCGGCAATGGTCAAGGCAGCGGCGCTGGCTTTCAACGCCGCTCCGAGCTCGCCGCGCAGCATCAGGATGAACCCCTGCCCCGTCAGTGCATACAGCAACTCGAAGGGCTGGCGTTCGTCGGCCGAACCCACCAACTGATGCGAGAGTGCCTCGGCGCTGTCAAAGCGGCCGAGCTCCGCCCGTGCGATGGCCAGCCAATAGCCGTGCATCAGTATTGGCCGTACGGGCAGGCCGACCGCCGCGCCTGACAGGTTCTCATCTTGCAAGGAAGCGTCGCCCTCCAGGGCATCTACAACACGGCGGTAACGGCCCAGTGCGTACTGAGCCTGTGCAAGGTATAGGTTGGGCGCTATGCACAGTCGAGGTTCGCCCGTGCGCTGGGCCAGCCGTAGCGCATCGCGGCAAAGTTCGATGCAACCGATGGGGCTGCGTGTCAGGTAGGCATGCCCTGCCTTAAACGCAGTGACCCTAGCCCGTACCGACAAGTCGCCCAAGCGCTCGGCCATTGCATCGGCCTCGGAAAGCAGCATACCGATGCGATTCAGGCGGAGGAGTGGGATGCTCACCGAGCGCAGTTCAAGACGCAAGGCAATCGCGTCCGCTAGTTGCCGCCCTTCGACGTCGGCGCGATCGAGTGCGACCGTCGCTTTCTCGAGATGCACAGCGGCTTCGCGGTTCGAGTACCGCGAGGCCGCACGAAGGCCCGCCTCTCGGCACAACATGAACGCCTCGGCCCACAGTTCTCCGCCGAAGGCATGGTGCGCCAGCTCTTCGATCGACGTTGCATTCTGGGACGCTGTTCGCAGGGCCAGAAACGCGATTTGGTGAAGCGAGCGGCGCTGACGTCGCAGCAGCGTTCCATAACCCACTTCCTGGAAGAGCCCGTGTTCGAAGCGGACCGTGCCCCCCTGCGAGCCCTGCGTGCCAACGAACTCGGCAGCCGTTAAGGCCTGAATCTGTGCCGACAACTCCGCAGGAGCCAGTCCGGACACACCGGCGAGCGTCTGGAAATGAAATTGCTTGCCCAGCACGCAGGCCGCGAGCAGAACTTGCTTCGCCGCTGGCGGAAGTCGATCGATGCGCGCCGCGATGATGGCGCCGATCGTTGGTGGAACTGCAATCCGGTTGGCCGCCTCGGGGTCGTTGATGGCGCCGGCCTCGACCATCGCCCGCATGCTTTCACGCAAGAACAGCGGATTGCCCTTGCTCCAGCCCAACAGGCGGCGCTCCACCCAGGGCTGCACGGCTTTGCCTATAAAGCCAGCAATAAGAGCTCGCGTTTCGGCTTTGGTCAACGGGTCCACACGGAGCTGCCGATATCCGTCTGCGCGTTCCCAGGGGTGTCTCAGTTCCGGCCTGAACGCGACGATGATCAGTAACGAATGCTGCCCAACTGTCTTCGCCAACTGGTCGACGAGCTGGATCGTGGCGGAATCCGCCCGCTGAAGATCCTCAAGCACGACAACGAGCCTTCGGTGTCGACTCGCCGCCAGGATGACCTGAATGACCGTCGATCCAATCCTATCGTGGCGGAGCAGAGGTGCCAACGCCGCCCAGCTTTTAGGCAGGCCGGAAAGTTCGAGCAGGTCGAGCAGGGGCGGCGAGCAAGTCTTGCGATTCAATGCCAGCGCGGTCAGCCGCTCAGAAACCCTCTTTCGCCGCATCTGCGGCGGCAAATCGCCAAGGTCGAACAGCTGCTTCACGATCTCCGCAAAGGGCTGAAACGGTGCGACGCTTGTGTGATGTGCCGCCGTGAAGCGGATCCACTCGAGATCGTGAGGATGGCGGTGAACGAAATGCTCGATCAGTGCAGTCTTGCCGATGCCCGCTTCGCCGCTGACCCCGAACACGCAACCGCTGCCTCTTTGGGCCTCTGCAAGCGCGGCTTCGAGTGCCGACAGCTCCGTTGCGCGGCCTACGAAGAGTCCTTGCGTGCCTCGACGGACCCGGTCGACCTCGGCAATAGGACCGATCAACCGATGGAGGGCTATCGGTTTGTCCAGACCCTTCAGCAGCACTCGGCCGAGTGGTTCAGTCAACATCACTTCGCGAACCAGCGCAGCCGTATGTTCCGACATCACTGTTGCATTTGCGGGGGCTTCGCTTTGCAGGCGCGCCGCGATGTGGACGACGGCGCCGGTGGCGGTGTAATCGGTAGCGAAGTCATTCAGCGCGGAACCGACCGCAACCTCGCCTGAATTCAGGCCAGCACGCAGAGCGAACTGGGCGGCCCGCTTTAACCTGACAAGCGCATGCAAACGCAACGCGGCTAGGCAGGCACGCGCCGCATGATCTTCTTGCGCTGCAGGTGCGCCGAAAATCGCCATAACACCGTCGCCCTGTCTGTCGACGACGACGCCACCATAGGCGTGCACGGCTTCCGTCATCACCGCCAGCGCCGCGGCGAGCAGCTCGTGCGCGTCCTCAGGGTCCTTGTCGCGGATAACGCCCAGCGAGCCGACGACGTCCACGAACATCACCGTCACGAACTTCCGTTCGGTCAAATGCGTCGGATCGCCGGCTGCCTCGCCACGGGCGACCTTGGCGCCGCAGCCTACGCAATACTGCGCTCCGGCGGGCATCGGCCGGTCGCAGGAGGAGCACCGCATCGATGTCGAAATATCGCTCAGGCCAGCCCCGATTAAGCTTGTCAGCGCCACGAGCGGCCTCAGAAGGCGTCAGGGAAACGCGCTGGCAGTCGTCAGCAGATCGCCTCCAGCAGGCCAGCTGCGGCGACGCCACATTGCATGGCTACGATCGCGCGCGGTTCGCCGAAGCAGCGTTGCGGGGCGTGCAAGGCAATACAGCGTCGGATGTCCGCCGGGTCATGCGGGCCGGGCTGGTGGATCGTGACAGAGTGGATCAATGACGACTTGTTCGGGCGGGTGGCCTGGTTTCCGCTGATAACCCAGTCGACGCTAACCCGCGGGTTTGCGCGGTCGCGGTTCTCGACAAATGCGGGGAGGCCGCCGTTATCGACAAGAAGGCGGGCTTTCACCGTGATCGACGTTGGCAGCGAGCCAGGTTGCTGCAAGCACCCTTCCACCGTCCCAATGATGTCCCCGATGCCGAACGGGGCAAAAAAGGCTCCGCGCCAGTCGCCAAGGGGATTTGCGAGGTTCGCAAAGCCTGAAGCGATGGTCGAGAGATAAAAGGGCGATCCGTCCGGCCTTAACGCCGCGCCGACATACTGCACCGCGTTCTGCGGCAACTCGCTCAGGGCCGACACACCCAGCATCAGCTGCATCTCCCGCAGGCCGATTGACCTGATGTCGTCCATGCTGCCGGTTTCGATGGGGAAAATTTCGCGCTGCGGACTGCCGCCCTGAAGCATTGCCACCATGCATGACATTGGACTCACTCCTTCGTTGGCGCGCCAATAAGCGCGGCTTGCTTCAGCGTGCTCTCAGCTGAGCCGACTCGGTGGACATCCGTTCGGAATCAGACTGGCGTGTGCTTGCTGCCGTCCACACACTGCTCCCAATATGAGGGACAAAGTGATATCTGGCAACGGTTGGCTCTGACGGCGGCGTTTGTGCCGGCCCAGACCACAACGTGGATCTAACTCGCCGATCCGCCGCGTGAGGGCCCAAGGAACTGCGGATGTGTCATCCGTTGATCTATCAGCGTCGCACGGCTTGGCTAAGGAAGGTCTGCATAAGTTCGTGCTGATCCCAGTTGTCTGAGCGAACGCGGCACGAGACGATAGCGACCATGAAGCAACTCGGACTGGGCTTGAATTTGTTGACCAAGAAGACGCGCAAGCGCGAGTTCTTGGAAGAGATGGAGCGCGTGGTGCCGTGGACGGTGCTGGTGCAGGTCGTGGCGCCTCACTATCCGAAGTCCAAGACGGGGCGACCGCCGTTCGGCATCGAGACGATGCTGCGAATTCACTACCTGCAGCAATGGTTCGGCCTGAGCGACCCGGCGATGGAAGAAGCTCTTCACGACATGCCGCTGTACCGCGAGTTTGCCAACCTCGATGGCATTACGGGCCGCCTGCCTGACGAGACAACCATCCTCAGGTTTAGGCACCTGCTTGAACGCCACGCCCTGGCGGTGGACATGCTGCGCGTGGTCAACGACATCCTGCAGGCCAAGGGCTTGATGATGCGCACCGGTACTGCAGTGGACGCCACACTGATCTCGGCGCCCAGTTCGACGAAGAACGCCGATGGCGAGCGTGACCCGGAGATGAAGCAGACCAAGAAGGGCAACAACTGGTACTTCGGCATGAAGGCGCACATTGGCGTCGATTCGCAATCCGGCCTAGTGCATACGGTGGCCGGCACCGCTGCCAATGTCAACGACCTGAACATGGCCGGTGCGCTGCTGCACGGCGACGAGCAAGCCGCCTTCGGTGATGCGGGCTACCAAGGCGTGCACAAGCGACCCGAGGCCGTCGGGCCCACCTGGCATATCGCGATGCGCCCGGGCAAGCGCAAGAAGCTGAACCCTTTCATCGAGCCTGACTTCGTGGCCGAGCGCGTGGAGAAGATGAAGGCCAGCATCCGCGCCAAGGTTGAGCACCCGTTCCGCGTGATCAAGCGTCAGTTCGGCTTCACCAAGGTTCGCTACCGCGGCTTGGCGAAGAACACGGCGCAACTCGTCACGCTGTTCGCGTTGTCGAATCTGTGGATGGCGCGACGGCAGTTGATGGAAGCCCAGGGATGAGTGCGTCCGCAGCGCGCGAATTGCGCGTCGCGCGGCACCAAGACGCTGCGTTGAGCGCCTTGCAGTGCTCGCACAACCGCGTTCGACGCCGTCCCCACACTTCATGGGTCAATGATCTCTGCTCTGACTGCTTCAACTCGCGTTGTGCAGACCTTCCTTAAGCGAAACGGTCGCGGGACGCTTGCCGGGCCCTGACAGTTTCCCGCACTTGCCAAGTTGAAGCTTCTCACCCTTGACGATGCTTCACAAAGCGCTGAAGCTATGGCGGCGAAAATGAACACGTTGGCCGAGGCCGCGATAGTGAATCTATCCTCCATGCTCCTTCCAAGAACCGCGGTCGCTGGAATCTTCCTTCTGATCCCTTTGGTTTTTGGTGCCTGTGCAAACTCTGCCGAAGAGCGCAACGCCCGACTTAAAAAGTGGGGCGAGGAGGCAGACGCACGAGCAAAGAAGGTAGAAGAA
>JBDSAB010000228.1:0-9340 GCA_039922395.1 Caldimonas sp. | reverse complement strand
ACCGGCCTGGCGATCGGGCCGGACGGCTTCTACGTGTCGAACTTCGGCTCGAGCTCAGGGCAAGGGCAGGTGGTGCTGATCGCGGCGATCCCCGAGCCGGAAACCTATGCGCTGATGCTGCTCGGCCTCGGTGCCATCGGCTGGTTGAGGCGTCGACGCGCCTGACGCACCGCCGCGCGTGACGCGCCGCATCGCCGCCGTGGGCATGCCCATTGCCGAGCGAGGGCAGGCAAATCAAAGGAGCGGTGATGCGGAAGTGGCTGTTGATGCTGGTGGCAGGTTACCTGTGGCGCAAGTACTCGGGCGCCCGCACGCCCGTTCCGTCGCGCCGTCCGCCGGTTTCGCCCGGGACCTAGCAGCCGTTCAAGAAGGCATCGCGCGGTGGCGCGGAGGACCAGCCGATTTCGCAGGCCGCCCGACACCGGGTCGAGGCGTCGATGGGCAGCTTGAAGCCATTTCCAGCAGGCCGGGGCGAGTCGGCGTTTCTGTATGTCAGCGAGTTGTCGCCGCAGTTCGCGAGGGGCGCGGTCCAGGACATCGCACGTGTCTCCCGGGTTCACAACGAGGCGAGCGGAATCACCGGGCTGCTGTTGTTCGACGGCGCCTGTTTCGCGCAATGGCTTGAAGGCTCGGTGCAGGCCATGGATCATCTGCTGGCCCGGCTGCGTGCCGATCCGCGCCATCGCCGGATGGATGTGCTCTGGTTCGAGAGCCCCGGCCACGGTCGGCGCTTTCCGCAATGGCACTTCGGCTATCTCGATCTCCGGCATGGCGGCCAGAACCTGAGCCGGCTGCGCGGCACGCGCGGCGCCGATGCGATGCTGCTGTTCGGCGAACTCGGTCGCGGGCTGGTCGCGGCACTGCACGCCTCGAGCGGCAGAGTGTCCATCGACGCGCCCCCGCCGGGGCTTCGAGTCGCCCGCGAACCCTGATCGCAGCGCCGACGTCAACGGCAGCGCGGCGGGCGCTGCGCGGTCACCAGCCGAGCAGCAGGCGCAGCGGCAGGTAGACGCAGAGGCCGACGATCAACGGGCCCAGCACGCCGGGCCGCCACGCGAACCAGAGCGTCGCGGCGAGTGCGGCCGGCAGCCGCGCGTCGCGCCAGGTCGAGACGAGATGGCCGTTGGCCATGAAGATCTCGGGCGCCAGCACGGCGACCAGTGCGGCGAGCGGTGCGAGCTGCAACGAGCGCTGCAGCCACGGCGGCACCGCCCACGCGCGGCGCGGAAACAGGAAGAAGCCGCGCGCCACGACAGTGACGACGGCGAGGCCGAGGATGGCGAGCGTCGTGTGGAGTCCGGACGTCATGCAACGCCCTCGCTGCGCTGGGCCGCGCGCTGGGCGCGGCCCATCAGCTCACCGGCCACCACCGCCGAAGCGATCGCGACCAGGATGTTGAGCTTCAGCGGCAACGCGAAGGCTGCGATCGCGGCGGCGGCGGCGACCACTGCGGCGAGCTGCGCCTTGCGATCGACCAGCAGGCCGTAGGCAAGGCCCAGCATCGACAGGGTGCCCGCAAAGCCGAGCCCCCAGTGCACCGGCACCAGCGAGGCAGCGCAGATGCCGACGATGCTGGATACCTGCCAGGCCGCCCAGATCGTCGCGCCGCCGATCGCGTACGCGACCTGACCGGGTTCCGGGACGCCGCTCGGCCACGCCTTCTGGAACACCAGCAGGTTGAGATCGGCGAGGAAGTAGCCGAGCAGCACGCGCCGGCGCCGCGGCAGATGCTCGAGGTAGGTGCGCCACTGGGCGCTGAAGATGACGAAGCGCAGGTTGACGCAGAAGGCGGTGGCCCAGAGCACCCAGAGCGGCGCACCCGCCGCCAGGATCGGCAGCGAGGCCAGCTGCGCGGTGCCGGCGAAGACCGTCAGCGACATCAGCAGCGCGAGCCAGACGTCGAGACCGCTTTGCACCATCGCGACCCCGGTGACGATGCCCCAGGCGGCGATGCCGGGAGCGAACGGAGCGATGTCGGCGACGCCTCGGCGGAAGTGCGGGTCGCGGGCGAAGTCTCGAAGGGAGCGGGTCATCCGGCGGAGTTGGAGATCTCAGAGGTCGTCGCTGTCGCGCGATCCGCTCAGGGATTTCCGCTCTGGACGCCGTGTACGAGGCAAGGATACCCGCGCATCGCGGAAGGTGCCGGGGCGGCTAAGTCCGGCGGAGTCTGGCGGAAGCCGACGACTTCCTTGGGCGAACGATCCCTGCAAGCGGACGCGCGCGTGGCGCGTCGCGAGCGGCTGCGCCTTGTCAGGTTGAGCGGTGCGCCGTTGGCAGCTGACGCGTCGGACGCGGCACCGATTGGTCCCACCCACGCCACCAGTGCTCGGCGAGCACGCCGAGGCGCTCGCGCTCGGCATCGTGCGCGAGCAACCGCACGAACGGATTCTTGTGGCGCGGCACGCCGAGCGAGCGCGCCTGCGCGCCGGCGCGCTCGTAGGCCTCGCGTTGCATCAGCAACTCGGTGCGCTTGAGCTCCGAGGGGAAAGGGGATCGTTGGGGATCCGACATCCCTCAGCTATCGGCTCGAATGGCTCGCGCTTGAGGCCGACCGGACGGCAAAGTGAAGGGCGGGACGTCGTCACGGGCGTTCGAACGGTCGACGATTTCACGAAAACGGTGGCTGCCGCGGCGGTGCGTTCAGACCGCGGGCGCTGGTTCCGTCTGACTTGCCGCGTCGACCGGTCGCACCAGCTCGGCCTCGACCAGATCGGCGAGATCGCGCAGCAGGCCGAGCTGCTGGTCGTCGAGCTGGCGCGCCCGCCGGTCAATCAGGCAGAGCGTGCCGACCAGGCTGCCGTCGGCGGCGGCGAGCGGCGCACCGGCGTAGAAGCGGACGCGCGGATCGCCGGTGACGAACGGGTTGTCGGCGAAGCGGGCGTCCTGCAACGTGTCGGCCACCTGCAGCACCTCGCGGTCGAGGATCGTGTGCGCGCAGAAGGCGCTGTCGCGCGGCGTCTCGGCCACCTCAAGACCGTGGTTCGACTTGAACCACTGGCGGTCGCGATCGATCAGGCTGACGAGCGCGACCGGCACGTCGAACAGCTCGGCGGCGATGCGGGTGTAGCGGTCGAAGCGCTCCTCCGGCGGCGTGTCGAGGATCCGCATGTCCTGCAATGCGCGCAGGCGCTGCTCCTCGTCGATGGCGAGCGGCGCCGGCGACCAGCGGCAGGCCTCGCGCAGCATCCAGCAGTGCATGCGGGTGCGCGCGTAGGTCTCCTTGAAGGGCCAGAGCAGCCAGTCGGTGACGCCGGCCTCGACGCCGGCTTCCATGTCCATGTCGCCTTCGTGCGACGCGACGACGATGAACGCCGGCGCGGTGTCGCCGTCGATCTCGAGCGCGCGCACCGCGCGGCACAGCTCGAGCGCGTCGCGGCCGGCGAACCGGCGCTGCACGACGACGGTCGACGGCTGCCGTTCAGCGACGGTCTGGAGCAAGGTGGGCGCATCGGCGACATCGACGAGCTGCCCGCCGTCGGCGCGGACCGCAGCGTCCAGCACCTCGCCCGGCGCCGGGTCGACCGCCAGCAGGACCACGCGGTCGAGCGGGTTCGGCAAGCGCCGGGGCCCGACGGCCGTGGCCGCCTCGGCCATCGGCCGCGCATCGGGATCGGCCTGCAGCTCGATCACCAGCCCCTCGGCGGCACCGAACACGTCGACGCCGCTGCCGCTCGCCCGCTGGCGCGCCATCGCGACGATCGCGTCGACGCCGTCGTCGTTGCGCAGCGGGTCGTGGTGGTAGAGGGCGAGCCGTCGCACGTTGCCGACGACGGCCAGATCGACCGCGAACTCGACCGGGCTGTGGCCCCAGCCGCGGTGCTTGTCGTACTCGCCGAGGGTGAACTGCGCATCGTGGATCAGCAGGTCGGCGTCTTCGATGAAGTCGGCGTAGCGGCACTCGTCGGCCGTCTGCGGCGGCCGTTCGCCGTGCGCGAGGTCGGGCGAATGCGGCTCGTGGTCGGTGGCGTAGACGACGGTCGCACCGTCGGCCTCGATCCGGTAGCCGAGCGTCAACGCCGGGTGGTTCATGTAGTGCGCGCCGATCCGCACGTCGCCGATCTCGAAGGTGCCCTCGACCAGGTCGTGGTAGCGCACCTTGGCGGCGAACTGCTCGATCGTGATCGGGAAGTAGGTGTACTGCATCTGGCCGGCGAGGGTCTCGCGGATCGACGGTCCGAGGCCGCGCGGGCCGTAGATGTCCCACTCGAAGTCGGAGACGAACAGCGGCGCGAGGAACGGCAGGCCCTGGATATGGTCCCAGTGGGTATGGCTGATCAGCACATGGCCGCGCCGCGGCCCGTTCGGCTCGGCCAGCAGTGCCTGGCCGAGGCCGTGGGCGCCGGTGCCGCAGTCGAGCAGGATCAGCGCGCCGCTCGCGGTGCGCACCTCGACGCACGAGGTATTGCCGCCGTAACGGACGGTGTCCGGTCCCGGTTTCGGGATCGATCCGCGGGTGCCCCAGAAGCGGACGCGCATGTGGCTTCTCCTGCGTTGAAGGCCCATCATAGGAGCGTGCGGAAAGGCGCTTGGTGCGGCGAGCCGCGGAGGCCGACGACAGCACGGACGAGCGGGTGCAACCGCCCGAAACATCGGACACTGCAGCGCATGGCAACGTGCATCGCGACGACGCGCTGCCTGCCCATAGAAGGAGCTTTGTGATGAGCCTGAACGATGCGACCGGCCACCGCGTTTCCGGGGCCAATCCGAGCAGCCTTGCGCACTTCGAGCAGGCAGCGCGCGAGCTGCTGTGCCTGGTCGATGATCCGGTCGGCAGCATCGACCGCGCCATCGAGGCGAGCCCCGACATGACGATGGCTCATCTGCTGAAGGCGTGGCTGCATCTGCTCGGTACCGAGCCGGGCGGACTTGCGGTCGCGAACGCGTGCCTCGCTGCTGCCGCGGCGCTCGACGCCGACGAGCGGGAACGCGGCCACCTCGGTGCGGCGCAGGCGCTGGCCGCGGGTCGCTGGCAGGAGGCTGCGCTCCGCGTCGAAGACATCAACATGCGCTACCCGCGCGACACGCTCGCGCTGCAGGTCGGCCACCAGATCGACTTCTTCCGCGGCGATTCGCGCATGCTGCGCGACCGCATCGCGCGGGTGCTGCCGGCCTGGGATCCGGCCGTTCCCGGCTGGCACGCTGTGCTCGGCATGCACGCGTTCGGGCTCGAGGAGACCGGCGACTACGCCGCGGCCGAGGCGCGCGGCCGGCGCAGCGTCGAGCTCGAGCCACGCGACAGCTGGGGCTGGCACGCGGTGGCGCATGTGCACGAGATGCGCAACGCGCCGCGCGACGGCATCGCCTGGCTCGAGCCGAGCCGCGCGACGTGGGCGAAGGGCAGTTTTCTCGGCACCCACAACGCCTGGCATCTCGCGCTCTGCCAGCTCGAGCTCGACCGGCACGACGAGGTGCTGCGCCTCTACGACGAGGCGATCGGCGGCACCGGTTCGGCAGTCGTGCTCGACCTGGTCGACGCCAGTGCGCTGCTGTGGCGGCTGCACTTGCGCGGCGTTGCGCTCGGCGAGCGCGGCGCGGCCATCGCCGAGCGCTGGTCCACGCACGGCGCCGGCGGCAGCTACGCATTCAACGATCTGCACGCGATGATCGCGTACGTGCTGGCCGATCGTCCGCGCGAGCAGCAGGCGCTGATCGAAGCGCAGCAGGAGGCGATGCGGTCGGACCTCGACAATGCCGCGTTCACGCGCGACATCGGCCATCCGGCGACGCTCGCGGTGCAGGCGTTCGGCGCCGGCGACTTCGCGCGTGCGGCGATGTTGCTGCGGCCGGTTCGCAGCGGCGCGCATCGCTTCGGCGGCAGCCATGCGCAGCGCGATCTGATCGACCTCACCTTGCTCGCCGCCGCCGATCGCGCCGGCGACCGGTCGCTGGCGGCTGCGCTCGCGGCCGAACGTTCGGCGCTGCGGCCCAACAGCCCCGATGCGCGCCGGGTTGTCGCTCGGTGGCCGATGACCGCGTGACGATCGCGTAGGAGTAGGCCGCCGCTTTTCGCGGCGGCGGCCGATTCGCCTTCACGCGGTCATCCCGCATTCGCGCGGAGACGGCGCGAGATCGATATGAGAAGCTGGGGCCGAGCCCCAGGCTCTTCGCGCTATGCCGTCATTCATGCCCTCATCGTTGCCGCTGCCCAAGGCGCTCTACCTGGTGCCGCTGCTGGTCGGCTGCGGCGCGATGGTCCAGGCCGCGACGTTCTGGCGCGGCGTCCAGCGAGCCCGCGCCTTCGCCGCGCAGGGCCGGCGTTTCGAGCGGCGCGTCACGGTTCAGGGTCCGCGCATCCTGATCCTCGGCGACAGCACCGGCGTCGGTGTCGGGGCGACCCGGCCGGAGGAATCGATCGCGGGGCTCCTCGCCGCCGACTTTCCGGATGCCGACGTCGTCAACGTCAGCGAGTCGGGCGCGAAGGTCGCCACCACGCTGGCGCAGGTCCGCGCCTGCGCCGGACAGGGCTTGCACTTCGACCTCGCGCTGCTCCATGTCGGCGGCAACGATGTGGTGCGCGCGACGCCGACCGCGAAGCTGTCGGACGACTGCGAGCAACTGCTCGACGAGCTCGGCCGGCTGGCCGATCGCTCGCTCTGGCTTGGACCGCCGAACCTCGCCAGCACGCCGCTTTTCACGCCGCCGTTCTCGTGGGTCGTCGCCGCGCGCAGCCGCGCCGCCACGGTGATCTTCATCGAGTGCGCGGCGCGCCACGGCATCACGTTCGTCAACTTCTCGTCGCCCGAGCACGAGGCGCAGTTCGTGCGCGCGCGGGCTGAGCACTTCGCGGCGGATCGCTTCCACCCGAGCAGCTCGAGCTATCGCTACGGCTGGTCGGTCGCCCGGCGCGCCGTCGAGTTCAGCGCGTTCGCTGGCAAGCCGGTCTGAGCGCTTTGCGTTTGCGCGGGGCCGGCGATTCGGCCTACAACATGTCGGCAGACGCCCCCTCGCGCGAAGCGGAGAACTCCGGCAGCGTCTCCGCTCACTTCCTACGATGGAGGCGTCGGTCCGGCCGCAAGATGAAGCCATTGGAGAAGCCGGAGAACCCGATGGACACGTGCACTGCCACCTCGATGCCGACGCCGCGATTCGAACTCCGGTTCCAGCCGCTGTCGAGCTTCGGTCGCGGTTTCGCCTTCCCGTGCGATGCGCTCGGCCAGGTGGCCCTCAACGACCTCAGCGATCGGCTGCGCGACAACTACCTGTACGCGCGCGCGGTGGTCGGCAACGAGCTGTCATGGCCGGTCGTCAACCGGCTCGATTCCTGAGCCACCCGCCGAGCCGCCGGCCGGCTCATCCGCCGCGCGCGTGCCACGGGATGCGGCCGCCGTCGAGCCATTGCCGTGCGGTCGCCCAGCCGACCATCATGGCTTCCTCGCTGTTCTTCCGGTAGCACTCCGGCCCGCACGGAACGACAAAGTCGCGCGCGCTGCCGTCGACGCGCGAGATGGTCATGCGCGGTTCCCAGCGCTGGATGTCGGCCAGATAGGCCACCGATCCGGCGATCGCGTAGGGACCGATGATCTCGGTGCGGATGCCGGCTGCGTCGGGCTCTGAACTCATCGTCGTTGTCTCGAGACTCGCGCTGTTCGCACCATTCGGCGGTGGCGACGGTGCCGGCACGGCTCACTGCCGGTCTGTTCGGCTCGGGTGCTGAAAAGATCGCCTCGCCACCGTCGCCCGCATGCTACTCAAAGCGGCTCGCGGGGACGATCCCTTGGCTGAGGGGAAACGGCAGACGTACGATCGCAACCTCGCAGCGACAACGAGGAGATCGCGATGACCCCCTTCGAATTCGGACGGGCTACGTTGAGCGCAGGACTGCTGGCCACGAGCGGCGTGGCCGCCCTTGCTGCAGAACCGTCTGCGTTGATCGCGATGGCGGCGAAGGCGCCCAACGCACCGTGGCCGGCCGGCGATGAACGCGGCATGGCGAACGGGCTCGGCGCGGCGACCACGCTGCGCTGCGGCTGGCACCTGTCGCAGCCTGGCGCGCGCACCTACGAGGCGTCGTTCGAGCGCTCGAACACGATGCCGAAATCGCCGTTCGCGAATCCGTCGCTGAGCAAGCCGAAGCCGACCGCGGGCGTGCCGTTCTCGGCGCATGCCTTCAACAGCGAGGCCTTCGACGCCGGCGCCGAACCGCAACAGCAGGGCACGCAGATCGACGCGCTCGGCCACTTTGCATCGATCAAGTCGCCGTGGGATCCGAAGAACCCGTTCGCGGCCGACGACGCCAGCTACTACGGCGGCTTCAAGCAGCAGGACGTCAAGCCGACGCCCGACTCGCCGCTGCTGAAGCTCGGCATCGAGAAGATTCCGCCGCTCGTCACGACCGCCGTGCTGCTCGATGCGAAGCGCCATGTCGGCA
Organism: Caldimonas sp.; assembly: GCA_039922395.1. Lineage (GTDB taxonomy): Bacteria > Pseudomonadota > Gammaproteobacteria > Burkholderiales > Burkholderiaceae_C > Schlegelella_A. The sequence continues at coordinate 972 of JBDSAB010000228.1, read as the reverse complement.
AGGGCAAGGCGATGGCCGATGGCGAGGTCGTGACCGCCGCCCACATCGAAGGCATGCTGAAGGCGCAGGGGCTCGGACGGCGCGGCATCTTGCCGGGCGACATGGTGTTCATCCACACCGGCTGGAGCGAGAACTGGAAGGAGGGCGACGCCGCGAGCCCGTACTACGCGATGGCGCCGGGGCTCGCTGTCGACGCCGCCAAGTGGTTGGCTGCGCGGCGCGTCGTCGCGGTCGGCCTCGATGCGCCGTTCATCGACGCAGTGCCGAACGGCATGCTGCAGGGCAAGGCTCAACCGGCTGCCGGCACCGAGCCGGGCTTGCCGTTCTCGATCCATCATTACCTGCTGTCGGTGTTCGGCATTCACCACCTCGAGAACCTAAACCTCGCGGCGATGGCGCAGGACCGCGTCTGGACGTCGTGCGCGATGGTGCTGCCGTCGCGCGACAAGGGTGCGGCCGGCGCGGTGGTGCGGCCGGTCGCGATCGGGTTGCCGGGCCAGCGCTGACGGCGCTCCCGCCGGGTCGCCTCACAAAGGTCGGTAGCCCTCGACGCAGCCATTCGACCGCCGCTTCCTCCGGCGGCCGGACGCCCAGCGCTCCTCGGCCCACAACTCCTGCGCGAGGACCTCGAGGCTCTCGAGGTCGATCGTGCGCCACTGCTCGCGCAGGCGGTGCGAACAGCGCGCGACCCATGTCTTTCGGGTTGACTCTTCCATGATCCGGTTGGCGTTGGCATACTGTATGGAACCACAGTATGACGCGAATGCACGACGATGGAAAGCGCTTCCGAGCACCCGATGTGCGCCTGCGGGTGCCAGGGCTTCGACCGGGTCGTGGTAAAGCGCGGCGACGGCGATCCGTACGTGACCGAGTTCGTCGCCTGCCAGCATTGCCGCGCGATGTACCACCGGCCTCGCGTTCTGCCGCGGGTGGTCGATCCGGCCGGCCCCGCGGTCGACGATTGGGCGGCGC
>JBDSAB010000227.1:0-5056 GCA_039922395.1 Caldimonas sp. | reverse complement strand
GCGCCGATGGCGCTGCCGGCCTGGGCACTCGCCAAGCGCTGCTTCGCCTCTTCAACGCTCTTCGGCCGCGCGGTCGGCTCGATGCCGCACATCCGCGCGAGGTTGTTGCCGAGGTAGTCCTCGAGCGTGTCCTCGTCGAGGTTCAGGCCCTGCGGCGGCTCGTGGGTCAGCACCTCGAGCAGGCGCAGCCACATGCCCGGCTCGTTCGGCGGCGTGTCGGAGCCGTACAGCACCTTGTGCTTCGGCAGCTCCTTCGTGAACTCGACGATGCGCGACTGCAGGCACCAGGCGGTCTCGACGTAGACGTTCGGCGTGTCCATCGCCATCTGGAACGGCTCGAACACGTAGACGCCGCCGGTCTGTACGCCGAAGTGGGCGAGGATGAAGTCGACGCTCGGGAACTCGCGGATCAGCGGGTACCACTCGGTCGGGATGCTGTACGGACCGTCGCCGGTGTGCAGCTTGACGATCAGGCCGAGGTCGGCGCACTTCCGCAGCGCGGGTCGCAGCCAGTCGAGGGCGCGGTCCGGCCGGTAGGCGTGCATGTTGGCCTGCAGCTGGACCATCTTGAAGCCGTGCTCCTTCGCATGCACCTCGATCTCGGCGGCGCCGTTCGCGGTGCCGTAGCGCGGGTTGTAGACGAAACAGCCGAGAAAGCGCTCCGGGTACTTCTGCACCAGCTCGACCGTGTACGCCATGTACGCGCGGATCGCGTCTCGGCCGGTCAGGTCGGCGACGCCGTCGGTGTAGATCGTGTTGCCCTGTGGCGGCTGGATGAACGCCTTGTCGATCCGGCGCGGCTTGCCGCAGACCGTGTACGGGCCGTCCATCATCTTCAGCAGGCGCTCGCCGGTGAAGGGTTCGCCGTCGTGGCGCCAGGCCAGGTCGACGACCTGGGTCGGGTAGCAGCTGGTGTCGATGATCATGCGGGTTCTCGCAGTGCGGAAGGACGTTGTCGGCGGGAGCGATCAGTCCCGGTCCGGATGCTGTCACCATCGCGCCGATCGTTGAACTACCTCAATCTTATATGTTCATCTGAGCAGCCGATGAATCGGCCGTAGCCATCGGCGTGCGCCACCGAGGTCGCAGTCGCTTCACCGTGTCGGAAATAATTCGGAGGTGCAGTCCTGCATTTCTCCTTCCAAGGGGATGCGGCAGCCATCAGTCCGGAGGCGATCCTTGAAGGTTCTCGAATACGTCGGCCTCGACGTGACGCGCGTGAGCGCGCAATACCGAAAGGTGCGCAGCGCAATCGAGCGTGACGACTTCCGGGCCGCGCAGGTCAAGAAGCTGGCGAACGTCGGCCATGGCAAGTTCTACCGCGCGCGCCTCGACGACACCAGCCGGCTGCTGTTCAGCCTGGTGCGGTACCGCGACAGCGTCTATGCGCTGATGCTCGAGGTGATCGAGCAGCATGCTTACGACAAGTGCCGCTTCCTGCGCGGTGCCGAGGTCGACGAAGCGAAGATCCTCGACGTCGAAGCGGTGGATGCCGCGGCAGACGCCGAGCCGGTCCGCTACCTGCATCCGGAGCGTCACAGCATTCAACTGCTCGACAAGGTCATTTCGTTCGACGACGCACAGGAAGCCGTCTATCGGATGCCGGCGCCGCTCATTGTGGTCGGCAGCGCAGGCAGCGGAAAGACGGCGCTTTCGCTCGAGAAGCTCAAGCACGCCGACGGCGAAGTCCTCTACGTGACCCACTCGGCCTTCCTTGCGCGCGGCGCCCGGGACATGTACTACGCGCATGGGTTCGAGCGCAGCGGCCAAGACGCAGACTTCCTGTCGTACCGCGAGTTCGTCGAAAGCCTGCGCGTGCCGTCCGGGCGCGAGGCGGTGTGGCGCGATTTCTCTGCCTGGTTCGCGCGTCAACAGCAAGCGTTCAAGGGCCTCGACGGCCATCAGGCGTTCGAGGAGATTCGCGGCGTCATCGGCGCCGGGGCTGACGGGCCGCTCGATCGCGGCGCCTACTGCGCGCTCGGCGTGCGCCAGTCGATCTTCGCGGCGGCGGAGCGTGAACGGCTGTACGACCTGTTCGAGCGGTACCGGCTCTGGCTCGCCGAAGCGAAGCTGTACGACCTCAACCTGGTCGCTCACGGGTGGCGCTCGCTCGCCGCGCCGCGCTACGACTTCATCGTCATCGACGAGGTGCAGGACCTGACCAACGCGCAGCTCGCCCTGGTGCTGGCGACGCTGAAGAAGCCCGGCCAGTTCCTGCTGTGCGGCGACTCGAACCAGATCGTCCATCCGAACTTCTTCGCATGGGGCCATGTGAAGGCGCTGTTCTGGCAGGACGACGCGCTGGCGCAGAAACAGGAGTTGAACGTGCTGCGCGCTAATTTTCGCAACGGTCTCGAAGCGACTCGCGTCGCCAACACGCTGCTGCGGATCAAGCATCGCCGCTTCGGCTCGATCGACCGCGAAAGCAATTTCCTGGTCGAGGCCGTCGGTGGCGAGCTCGGAACGGTCTCCGTGCTCGCCGATACCGATGCCGTCAAGAACGGTCTCGACCAGCAGACGCGGCAGTCGACCCAGTTTGCCGTGCTGGTCATGCGCGACGACGACAAGGTCGAGGCACGCCGTCACTTCCGGACGCCGCTGGTCTTTTCGATTCACGAAGCCAAGGGGCTGGAGTACGAGAACATCGTGCTCTACCGTTTCGTCTCGGGCAACCGAGCCGCGTTCGCCGAAGTGGCCGACGGTGTCATGCCGGCCGGCCTGGACAACGACGAGCTCGACTACCGTCGTGCCAAGGACAAGTCGGACAAGTCGCTCGAGATCTACAAGTTCTACGTCAACGCGCTGTACGTCGCCTTGACGCGGGCGATCCGCAATGTCTACCTGGTCGAGTCCGACGCGGGCCACCCGCTGCTGCGCCTCTTGGCCATGAGCGAAGGCGCGCCCGAGACGGTCCGGGCGCAGGCCTCGAGTCTCGAGGACTGGCAGCGCGAGGCGCGCAAGCTCGAGCTGCAGGGCAAGCAGGAGCAGGCCGATGCGATCCGCAGCGGCATCCTGCGGCAGACACCGGTGCCGTGGCCGGTCTGGGACGAGGCCCGGCTGCGCGCGACGTTGACGAAGGTGTTTCGCGAGCAGGTGCCGGGCAACAAGGGCAAGCAGCAGCTCTACGAGTACGCCGCCTGTTACGACGAGCCGGTGCTCGCCGCCTGGCTCGCGTCCGAGACGCGCTTCGACGCCGCGCGGTCGTTCGCGCAGCAGCGCGTGGCGCTCGGGCGCAAGCATCACCTGGCATACCTCCAGCCGCGCTTCAAGGACATCCTGCAGCAGTGCGAAAGGCACGGCGTCGATCACCGCACGCCGATGAACCAGACGCCACTGATGGCGGCCGCCGCGGCCGGCAACACGGCGCTCGTCGAAGCGCTGCTGGAGCGCGGAGCCGATCGGGAGGCGACGGACCATCTCGGTCGCAACGCGCTGCACGCGGCGCTGCTCGAAGCCTTTCGCGACCAGAAGTTCGCGCGCGGTCCGTTCGCCGCGCTGTACGAGCTGGTCGCGCCGGCGTCCGTTGATCTGAAGAGCGGCAATCGGCTGGTCCGCATCGACCGGCATCTGTCGGAGTACCTGCTGCTGCAGACGCTATGGGCATTGTTCAAGTCGCGTTTCGTCGTTCATTCGTGGCGCGAGCGGGGCGGCTTCGAGACCGCGGCGATCCTCGCCGCCTGGAAGCACCTGCCGGTTGCCGTGCTGCGACCCGATCGCAACAGACGCCAGCATCTTTCCCACCTGCTGTCGCGCAACGAGGTCGATCGCGCCTACGCTTACAACCGCGCCCTGTTCGTGCGCATGGCTCAGGGTTGGTACCAGTTCAACCCGGCGCTCGCGGTGCGGAGTCGCGATGCGGCGGGCGCCGAGGCGTGGTTGCCCATCCTCGATGCGCTGAACCTGCGGCTGGTCGGCGAGAGCGCCGACCCGCTGCAATGGAAGCGTATCGATGCGCTGTTCGAGAAGGCCGTGCAGCCGCCGCTCGGCACACCGGTCGGCGGCGAGCGCTTCGCACGCGAGATGGCGGCCGATCAGCTGCGGCTCGATGCGCTGATCCGGGAGCGAAGTGCGGCGCTCGAGCTGGCCGAGGCGGCGAGCGAAGCGAATGCGGCGCGGCGGGAGGCAATGGCGGCGGCGTCGACCGAGCCAACGAAATCGGCGTCGACGGAACGATTGATCCCGGACGCGGGACCGGGCGAGGCGGCCGCGTCTGCCCCTCATCCGTGGGGCAGCCCGGCGGCGCGGCGTGCCGAGATCGAGCGCGTCCGGCGCGAGATCGCCGAGCGACGCAGGCGCCGCGCGGAGGTCCAAGGCGACGGATGAAGGTCGCCCGGCAGCGACCTTGCGGCGCAGGCTGCACCGATCCGGGGATGACGCCACGGTGTCGGCGTATGCGACGCCACGACGGTGGGTGAGCGGAGGCGGCCCGGGCCGGCCTGTGTCGGCGGAGTTGTATCCGACCGCCCTCGTCAGCCGGAGACGCGAGAGCTCGCACCGTCCATCGACAGCGTCAGGCGAAGCCGGTTGCCCCCGTCCACGTACGCATAGCACGCCGCGCTGGCCAGGCTGCGGACCAGGTGGATGCCGATGCCGCCGAGGGGCCGCGCACCGAACGAGTCGTGGACGGCCGATGTCCGTTGCGCAAGGTGCGTCAGCGGGTCGAACGGCGGCGCGCTGTCCTCGAACATCAGCGACACCGATCGCGGATCCGAAGCCGTCAATGAGACCCGGATCGGCGCATCGTTCTCGGTCCCGAAGCCGTGCTCGATCGTGTTCGTGACCAGTTCCTCCAGGACCAGCGTGAGCTTCAAAGCGAGGCTCGGATCGATGCCGTGGCGAGTGACGAAGTCTTCGATGAATGCGGCCACGTCGGTCAGCGACGCGCGGCGCGCGGGGAACACGCGCTGCTCGACAGGAGTAGGGGTTCCGCTCGGCATGCTGGGATATCGCCGCGAGCGCCAGGCGGTCAAACGCGGTGGCGCGATCGGGACGGCGGCCGTATTCTAGGCATCCCCTTTGCAAGGACCGCTGCGGCGGGCAAGCCGATGAAACTCCC
>JBDSAB010000226.1:0-9574 GCA_039922395.1 Caldimonas sp. | reverse complement strand
GCAAGGCCCAGACCGGTGTTGCCGGCGGTCGCTTCGACGACGGTGCCGCCGGTGCGCAGTCGGCCGTCGCGTTCGGCCGCCTCGATCATCGCGAGGCCGATGCGGTCCTTGATCGAGCCGCCGGGGTTTTGCGATTCGAGCTTCAGGAACAGCGTGCACGGGCCGGTGTCGAAGCGCGTGACCTCGACCAGTGGCGTGTTGCCGATCAGCTTCAGGACGGCCGGCTGGTCGGGGTGCGCAGGCGTGGGGTTCATGGTCGGCTTTCGCACCGGATGCCGATGCGCACGATCGATGGTAGTGCGATCTGCGAGCGCAAGTGTCAGTGCGCGTTGCCGATCCGCAGCCGTCGCTCGAGCCACAGGCTGTAGCGCGACATCGCGAAGCTGCCGGCGAAGTAGATCGCCGCGATGAAGAGGTAGCCCTCGATGAAGAAGTCGCGCCAGCGCGGGTCGCCGAGCGCGAGGCGCAGCGACCCGGTCAGGTCGTACATCGAGACGACCGTGACCAGCGAGGTGTCCATGAAAGTCGACAGCAGGTTGTTGACGAAGGCCGGGATGACCGCGACCAGCGCCTGCGGCAGGATCACCGCGCGCTGGGTCGGCCAGTAGCGCAGGCCGAGGGATGTGGCGGCCTCCTGCTGCGAACGCGACACGCTTTGCAGTCCGCCACGCACCGTCTCGGCCATGTACGCGGCCTGGAACAGCACCAGGCCGATCGCGACGCGCCAGAACGGATCGATGCGCCAGCCGGCCGGCAGGACGAGCGGGAACAGGAAGGTCGCGACGAACAGCACGGTGATCAGCGGCACGCCGCGCACCAGCTCGATGTAGGCGACGGCCAGCGAACGCAGCAGTGCGAGCGACGAGCGCCGGGCCAGCGCCAACACGATGCCGATCGGCGCCGATGCAGTGATGCCGATCAGGGTCAGGATCACGGTCAGCGGCAGGCCACCCCAGCGATCGGAGCCGATCGGCTCCAGGCCGAGCACCCCGCCGGCCATCAGCGCAAAGAAGAGCGCGAAGGCGACGACCCAGCCGACCGCGAGCGCCCGCGCGCCGCGCCGTGTCCACAGCATCGGCAACGCGCTGGCGACCAGCGCCGCGAGAACCGCAGCGGTCGCCAGTGCCGGCCGCCATTGCTGTTCGTACGGGTAGCGGCCGAACAGGATCAGCCGCCACTTCTCCGCGACGAAGCCCCAGCACGCGCCGTGCTCGGCCGCCTTGCAGGCGGCGTAGTCGGCAGCGGGGACCGCGTCCACCACCGCCCAGCGGAAGAAGTGCCAGCCGGCCCAGGCGAGCACCGCGCCGATCGCCAGCGTCAGTGCGGACGCGCCGGGCCCCGCGAAGAGCTGCTTGCCGATGCGGACCGACGCCGAGGCGGGTCGCGGGGCCGTGGCGAGGCGGGCGTCCATCCCGTCCTCAGCGTGGCGCGCGCGTGACCCGCGCATTGACCGCGTTCATGATCACCGCGACGACCAGGTTCAGGCTCAGGTAGACCGCCATGATGATCACGATCACCTCGAGCGCCTGGCCGTTCTGGTTGATCGAGGTGTTGGCGATCGAGACCAGGTCGGGGTAGCCGATCACGACCGCGAGCGACGAGTTCTTGACCAGGTTCATGTACTGGCTCGCGAGCGGCGGGATCGCAAGGCGCAGCGCCTGAGGAAAGATGGCGCCGGCCATTGCCTGGCCGCGCGTCATGCCGAGCGCGAGCGCTGCGTGCCACTGGCCCATCGGCACCGCCTGTACGCCGGCGCGCACCAGCTCGGCGATCGAGGCCGACGTGAAGAGGGCCAAGCCGAGCCAGAGCGCCAGGAACTCCGGCGTCAGCGACGCGCCACCGCTGATCAGGAAGCCGTCGAGCAGCGGCTTCGACCAGCCCATTGCGACCCCAGCGAGCAGCCAGGTCGCGCCGGCCGCGACGGCTCCCGTCGCCAGCGCGATCAGGCCGGCACCGACGTTCAGCCAGCGGCGCGCGGCATTCAAGCCGATCGCCGCGCCGACGCCGAACGCGATCACGGCGTAGATGAGCGCATCGCGACCAGCCTCGGGCACCGCGATCTGCAGACCTTCCTTCGACAGCAGCGCGACGCCCTCGACCGAGATCGCGCTCGACGCCTCGGGCAGCAGTTCGGTGATCAGCAGGTAGATTGCGAGCAGCTGGATCAGCAGCGGCACATTGCGGAACACCTCGACGAACGCCGCACCGAGCCCGGCCAGCAGCGGGTGGTGCGACAGCCGCATCAGGCCGACGACGACACCGATCAGGCTCGCCAGCACGATGCCGGCGAGCGCGACCCGCAGCGTGTTGGCCATGCCGGCCGCGAACGCGCGCAGGTAGCTGTCGCGCGCGCTGAACTCGAACAGCACCTCGCCGATGTTGAAGCCGGCCGGCGCCTGCAGGAAGTCGAAGCCCGACTTGATCTGGCGCGCCTCGAGATTGACCGCGACGTTGTGCGCGATCCCGAATGCGACGACGAGCAGCAGCAGCGCCGCGGCGCCTTGCACCAGCCATTCGCGGATGCGGCGCGCCCGTTGCCGCGCACGCCAGGCGGCGTCGCCGATCGGTGCGGCCGGCGCCTTCACTCCGGCTGCGCCAAAAGAAAATGGCGGCCGCAGCCGCCATTCGCGATCGAACCGACGGGCACGCTCGCGCCGGTATTCAGCGGATCGGCGGCGCGTACATCAGCCCGCCCTTGGTCCACAGGTTGTTGACGCCGCGCGGCAGCGCGACCGGCGTCTTCGGCCCGAGATTGCGCTCGAAGCTCTCGCCGTAGTTGCCGACCTGCTTGACGATCCGATGGGCCCAGGCCGCATCGAGGCCGAGCAGCTTGCCGGTGTCTTCGGAGACGCCGAGGAAGCGCTGCACGTTCGGGTCCTTGCTGCTGGTCTTCTGCTCGTCGACATTGGCCTGCGTCAGGCCGTGCTCCTCGGCTTCGAGCATCGCGAACAGGGTCCAGCGCACGATCTCGAACCACTCGTCGTCGCCGCGCCGGACCGACGGGCCGAGCGGCTCCTTCGAGATCACCTGCGGCAGGATCACGTAGTCGTCGGCGTTCGGCGCCTTCGTGCGGGCGCCGGCCAGGTCGCTCATGTCGGTCGTGTAGACCTGGCAACGGCCGGCGAAGAACGCGCTGGTGATCGCCTCGGCGGTGTCGAAGACGACCGACTTGTACTTCATGCCGTTGGCGCCGAAGTAGTCGGCGACGTTCTTCTCGCTGGTCGTGCCGGCCTGGACGCATACCGTGGCGCCGTTCATCTTCTTCGCGCTGTCGATCTTCAGCTTCTTCGGCACCATGAAGCCCTGGCCGTCGAAGTAGTTGATGCCGGTGAAGAGCACGCCGAGCGAGGCGTCGCGCGTCAGGGTCCAGGTGCTGTTGCGCGACAGCACGTCGATCTCGCCAGCCTGCAGCGACGAGAAGCGCTGCTGCGAGTTGAGCGGCACGAACTTGACCTTGTTCGCGTCGTTCAGCACCGCGGCGGCGACCGCCTTGCAGAAGTCGACATCCAGCCCGGTCCAGCGGCCCTGGCTGTCGGCGTTCGAGAAGCCGGGCCCGGACGTGTTGACGCCGCACACCACCTGGCCGCGCGCCTTGACCGCGTCGAGCGTTTTGCCGGCGTGCGCGGGGAACGCGAGGGCCGCGGCTGAGACGGCGAGCGCGAGCGGAATCAAGGGCTTGATCGGCATGACGTTTCTGCAGGAGTCATCGGAGGCTCGCAGTGTACGAGCGGGCGCCGCAGCGAACTACGTGGTCGCCGCCTGCACCGCGATGCCGCCGAGCGTCAGGCTGTCGCCGCGGGGCGCGGGCGAGCCGGGCTCGACCCGGCCTTCGTCCGGTTGCGCCGTGCGAACCCCCTGGAGGAGCGGCAGACGGAGCTGGATCAGCTCGCGCACGATCGTCGCGGCGTCGGTCCCGATCGTTCGGAGGCCCACCGACGCGAGGCGCTCGTTCGCCTTCGTCAGATCGCCCTGGGCATCCCAGAGACCGACCAGCACTGGGGTGTCGGGGGCGACCGCCTTCAGCTTCTTGCCGAGGTATCGCGCATGCACCACGGCGGCCGGCGGCGCTGCCGAGACGCAGATCGCATCCGGACGTCTCTGCCCGGCTCGCTCGACCATTTCGCTTTTCAAGGTCGCCGCGGGCGGGACCTCGGTGTCGAAACCGAGCGGCTCGAGCACCTTGGCGAGCATCTGCGCCGCGACCTCGTCGGCACGATCGGCGGCCGGCAGCAGCAGCACCGTCATGCGGACGGCCGGCAGCGCCGCGGCTCCCGCGTCGGCCGGCGCATCGGCGGCCGGGCCGGCCGGCGGAGGCACTTCGGCGGGCAGTTCCTCGATCATCGCGGCGACCTGGCCGATCAGCGCGTTTCGGCGCGCGTCGTCGATCACGCCGCGCTCGTGGTCCTGCTCGATGAAGCGCAAAGCCGGGAAGACCACCCGGTCGCAGAGGTCGAGCAAGGTGCCGTCCTTCAACGCCTCGTCGATCAGGTCTTGGGCTTCCTCGATGTCATTGGCGAGCAGGCGCTGGTAGAAGCGCTCGCGCAGTTCCAGCACGGGCTGGTCGCCGAGCAGCACGCCGAGGAATTCGAGCTGCGGGATGTACTTGCCCATCACGACGAGGCAGACCGTCAGCGGCGTCGCCAGGAACAGCCCCGCGACGCCCCACAGCCAGGTCCAGAACACCGCCGCGACCAGCAGCGCGAACGCCGAGACGCCGACGCTCGAGCCGTACAGGCGCGGCTCGAGGACGTTGTTGGTGATCAGCTCGAGCGTGACGATCAGGCCGATGACGGCAAGCGGCTGCATCCAGCCCGGAAAGACGGCGATCGCCAGCACGATCGGCCCGGCCGCCGCGAGCGCCGGCCCGAGGTAGGGCACGAAGCGCAGCACGATCGTCAGCGCGCCCCACAGCAGCGCGTTCGGCACGCCGAGCAGATAGAGGCCGATGCCGACCAGGCAGCCCTGCACGCCGTTGATCAGCGCCTGCATCAGCAGATAGCGGCTGACGCGCTGGGCCGCATCGTCGAGCGCGGCGACGGTCGCGTGCATCTGGCCCGATCCGAGCAGCCGCACGAGCCGGTCGCGCAGATCCTCGCGCTGCAGCAGCATGAAGATCGTGAACACGATGACGACCGCGGCGGTCGAGGCCGGACCGATCAGCGGCCCGAAGATGCCGCGCACCACCTGCATGATGTTGGGCGGCGGTTCGACGACCTGCACCTTCGGGATCACGGGCGCGCCCGGCACGCCGGGCGCCGTCTTGCTCAGCTCCTCGGTCAGCTCCTTGACCGTCTCGACACCGCGCTCGATCCCGCCGCCGGCGGGCTTGGGCTCTCGCTTGATCTTCTGCTCGAGGTTCTCGCGATACGACGGCAACGATTCGACCAGGCCGAGGAACTGGTGCGCGACCGCGTACGTCACCGCACCGAGGATCGTGAAGGCGACCAGGGTCGTCAACACGACGCTGGTCGCCCGGTTCGCCCCGGTTTTCTGGATCCGGTCGACCAGGGGCGCGAGCAGGAACGTGAGCAGCAGTGCCAGCGCGATCGGAATCAGCACGTCGGCGGCGAAGTGCACCGCCGCGATCACGCCCGCAATCACGAGGAACGTCGTCGCACTGTGCCGTGCAGTAGGTCGGGCCAGGATCATGTCGTCGGTCGATGCTGCAGAAACACCGTCGTGCGGGAGCAGCGACGCGTGAGGACGACATCGATCAGAACACGGCGCTTTCGCCCGGGCTGTCAGTCGGGACGCCGAACCTGCGAAGGAGGACCGTCTCGTCTGAACCAGCGATGTGGCACAAACCTCGTGTCCCGGTCTCGGCGTGGGCCCGGTGCGCGAGGGCAGACCTAGGCCAAGCGCTCGACCGTCAAGCGATCGCTCGGCCGTGTGCGGATTGCGTCAGCCGGAACCGACGCACCGGCTCCTGATCACGCCGTCGTTTCGAAGAACTCGACGCGTTGCGGCACGATTTGGGCCCACATGTCGAACGACTGGCGGGCCAGCGCGAGCGCGATCTGCGTCTTCGGGGCCAGGACCGGAACGACATCGGCGAGCCCGTGCAGTGCCAGCAGGCGCGCGGCGCGCGACACCTTGTGGACCGCGACGATCAGCTGCTTGCGGTGCAGCATCAGGGGCATCGCCTGGTATTCGAGCGCGAGCCGGCGCGGCAGCTTCGCAATCGCGTCGGCTTCGATCGGGAAGCGCGTCAAGTCGACGAGCGGGTAGCCCATCTTGTGCGCGAGCGCGGTCTTCAGATCGGCGCTCGTGATCAGGCCGTTCCCAACCAGCATGTCACCAAGTGCGACGTTCTCGGGCTGGCGGGACAGCGCGCGGGCCAGCTGGTCGTTGGTCAACAGGCCGAGCTCGCGCAGCGCGTGGCCGAGCGGTTGCACCGGCATCCGCTTCTGGCGCTCGAGTGCATCGAGCAAGCCTGCGCGAGTCGAGATCCAGCGGCTGGCCGCGATTTCTTCGGCAGACTGGCCGAACTGGCACGACGTGTAGGCCGAACGCGGCACGAACAGGCGCTGCAGCGCGGCTTCCTCGTCGACCGGTCTGAACAGGTAGAGGCCATGCGGCGTCTCGATGTAGCCGGCGGTGCGACCGGTCAGCTCGCGGCCGTCGCTCTGACGGAGGCGGTACTCGCGTTCCTGGGCTGCGGCCGGCATGCGTTCGGCCGGTGCGCCCGGCATCGGGGACACCGGCCGCAACGGCACCGTCATCAGGAGGCGGCGAAAGCGTGTGAACGGCAGCACCGACGTCGGCGATTGGGCATTCGTGCGAAAGCGCAGGCTCAGGGCGGCCGGGTCGAAGCCGACCATCTCGCCTTCGACTGCCTTGCCCGCCTCGATCTCGATCCGGCAAGCCTGCACGATGTTGTTGTTCGGTGCGCGCGTGTGCCGCCACGCGAACGGCGGAGCCGGCCACTCGCTCTGTTCCGGCAGTTCGTCGAGGGTCGGGAACGGGATGAAGGGTTTTGCCACTGCTCTACGGCACTCGGTGCGCCGCCTCGTCATTCGGTAGCGCGAAGATACAAACGAATGGCCGATCTCCAGAGGAACGAACGCACGGATTTTCGGATGGTCGTCCGATCGGTCGGCTCATCCCCCTGACCCCGGGGGTCCGCGTCCCAGCACCCTGTGCGGTGTCGCGAGGGTCGCTGCCCGGCAGGCTCGTTGCGAACGAGCTCAGACCCCGAGCAGGTCGGGTGTCGGGATCAGCGTGCAGTCGGTCATCTCGCGCAGGTAGTGGCGAGCGCGGACCTTGCTCACCGTGCGCACGACGTACAGCACTTGGGCATTCAATCGCTGGCGCGCGCCATCACCGGCGCTTTGTGTCGTCGCGAGGACGCCGCCGTCGTCGAGCTCGCCGAAGCCCGACTCGCGGGCCAGCCGCGTGACCACGTGACGCATCCGGCGCGGCGCTTCGTCGCTGCCGAGCGACAGCTCGAGCGCCTGCATCAGGCTCGCGACGATGACGTCCTCATCGCAGAACTTGTCGATCAGCTGGGCGGCGATCGCGAGTCCGGCGGCTTCGACGCCGCGCTCGCGAATCAGGCGCAGCGCCTGCCCGATCGGCGCGAGGCCGCGCGTGTCGAGCGAGACGTGGCGAACCAGCTCGGCGACGACCCGCACGAAACGCATGCGGTCTGCGGGTTGGGAACCATGCCCCAGCGCGGCGCAGGTGCCGGAGTGATGGTCAAGGCACGCGCCGTTGTCGTCGAGCAGCATCACGTCGAGGTAGAGGTGCTCGGCGTCGACCGCTGGCAGGTCGTCGAGCTGCACGACGACGGCGCCGGCGCGATACCCCGGCAGGTGCTCGCTGCCGAGCCACCCATCGGCCACCGGGCCCGGGTCAGCGCGGTCGGGCCGGTGATCTCGATCCATCGGGCGAGTCGGTCTCGGTCATGCTGACTTTCCAGCGCACGCCTGCCAACGGGATTGGATGCTGCGCTGCAACATCAGTATCGGTGCGGTCGTCGCCGAATGCAAGCGCCCGGATCGTCGCGGGGCCGCAGGTCGAGCGGCCGCGGTTCGCGACGGCGCAGGTCCTACCATGACGCCCGGCGTGTCGGTGGGCGGCGCGGACAACAGGAATGTGCAGACGATGACCGTCGCGATCTTTTCGGCAGGGCGACGCGCCTCGCTCCTCGCGATCCTGGGCGCGATTGCCGGCTGCGGCGGCGGTGGCTCGGGCAGCGCCGATACGCCGATGGCCGGGTCGCTGCAGACGCGCACCATTGCGGCGGCCGCCAACGGCACGAACTACCCGCTCAACGTCTATCTGCCGCCCGACCCGCAGCTCGACCGCGCCAGCCTGCCGGTGGTGTACCTGCTCGACGGCGAGTCGCGCATGGGCGCGGTGGTCAGCATCATCGAAGCCATGCGCGCTCGCGTGATCGTCATCGGGATCGGCAACGAGGCGCAGCGCTCGCGCGACTACGTGCCGGTGAATCAATGCACCCTCGCCGGCGGTGGGGAAGGCGCATACCTCGACTTCATCCGGTTCGAGCTGATCCCGTTCGTCGAGACGACCTTCGGCGGCAGCGCGCAGAAGCGGGTGCTTCTCGGCCACTCGCACGGCGGCAGCTTCGTCCTCTACGCGCTGTTTGCCGAAGCGAACGCCACCCGGCACTTCAGTTCCTATCTCGCGAGCGACGCGTCGATCGATTGCATGCGGGCCACCGTCTATGCCTGGGAGTCGGATTACGCCACCACCACCAAGGTCCTGCCGGTGCGCCTGCACGTGTCGTACGCCGGCAATCTCGCGAACGCGGCGTTCGGGACCCAGCTCGAGGGCCGTGGCTACACCGGGCTCCGGCTGGCGGTGACGCAATACGGCGGCGGGCACATCGGCATGATCCCGGCCGCGTTTTCCGATGCGCTGACCTTCGCGCTGGCCGCCTGATCGGGCGTCCTCGCGACTGCGTTGCCGCTGCTCGCGGTCGCACTTCGCCGCATCGAATCGGCCAAAAGCCCGGTTTCGCGACGTCTTTCACGCGGGCGACGACTCAAGACCCGCGTCGGCACGGCCGAAATCGCGGCCATGACCATCTCCGACCCCGTCCGATCCTTCGAGATCCAGCGCGCCGAGCGCCTGATGCAGCGCGAGACCTTCGAACAGGCAGGTGGCCGCGCCCGTTCCCTCGGCGTCCCGCGCGATGCGAATCCCTTCGTGAAGCGCGAGACGCCCTACGTCGACGAGGGCCGGCTGAAGGTGCTCGCCGAGCACTGGTGGAACGGCTGGGACCGCTGGACGCCGCGACGCGCGGCCTTGCCCAAAAAAGACGGCGAATAGACATGCGGGCCAGGGCGCTGCAGACGCCGCGCGACGATCTGCGCGGCCAATGCGAACGCGACGGCTCGGTCGCCCATGCGAAGGGCCGTGCGCGCGAATCGAATCCCTACGTGGACGAGGACCGCGCCGATCCGACCGATGCGGTGGCCCGCATCGAGGCGATGCTGCGCGATGCCTGGTGGCGCGGCTGGGACGAAGCCGAGCGACAGTCGCCTTAGAACCCGTCTGCGCGCCGTGACCGGCGCTGACGCTCAACCCATGGCGGTGCTGAACTCGC
>JBDSAB010000225.1:0-18493 GCA_039922395.1 Caldimonas sp. | reverse complement strand
GCGTCGCGGTGATCGGGTGCGAACCCTTCGAGGCGAAACCGATGTCGATCGGCCTGAGTCCCTTGGTCACGGCAGCGCTCGACCGTGCCGAGGTCGTGGCGGTCGAATGGCTCCACGAAACCGTTCGGACTCTGCCAGCCCGCGTTGAAGACCGACCGGATGTCGTCGACGATGGAGACGACGAGGCGGGGTGACTCGAGGTGTGATGGCGTGGCGGCATGCGACGATCGTGACCCGAGATGAAGCATCACGACTCTCTTCCGGCCCTGCGAGGGGGCCTCATCGCACTGACGGCCGCTGTGCTCTTCGGCGTCAGCACACCGTTGGTTCAGCGCTTCGGCGCGGGCATCGGCAGCTTCTCGACCGCCGCCCTTCTGTATGCGGGCGCAGCGCTGGTCGGCCTGCTGATGCGCCGTCCGAGCGGCGCCGAAGCGCGCGTTCGACGCGAGGATGCCTCCCGCTTGCTCCTGATGGCGTTTTTTGGAGCCGTCGTCGGGCCCGTCGCGTTGGCCTGGGGTTTGCAACACACCAGTGGGACCAGCGCCTCGCTCGTACTGACGCTCGAGGCGGTATTCACCGCCGTTCTTGCGCGTCTGTGGTACCGCGAGACACTCGATCGACGGGTCGCCTTCGCGATGGTCCTGCTGACATCGGGCGGCCTGGTGCTCGTGATGGACCGCGCCCAGTCCGGTGCCAGCCAGGTCGTCGGTCTCGTCGCGGTGATCGCGGCAACGGCGGCTTGGGGTGTCGACAACACCCTTTCCCGCGCGGTCGCCGAGCGCGATCCCGGCCAGGTGGTGATGTTCAAGGGAGGGCTCGGCGCTCTGGCGACGACGGTGATCGCCGTCGGGCTCGGCGAAGGCGTGCCGCCGCTCGGCCCCGCATCGGCCCTGCTGGCCATCGGCGCGACGGGTTACGGGCTCAGCCTGCGCTTCTATCTCCTGGCCCAACGCGCGTTTGGAGCCGCACGCACGGGGTCAGTGTTTGCCTTTGCGCCCTTCGTTGGCGCTCTCCTCGCCTACGTGATCGGCGATCGAGCCTGGAGTGGGTGGATGCTAGGCGGTGCGGCGCTGATGGTCGTCGGCATCGTGCTGCACCTCGCAGAGACGCATGCGCACGAGCATGAGCACGGGGAGGCGGACCACGAACACGCACACAGCCATGACGACGGTCATCACGGGCACTCCCATCGTCCTGAAGTGGCGGGATCGCACAGCCACAGGCACCGACATGCGGCGAGTCGGCACACCCATTCTCACGTGCCGGACGACCATCACACGCATCAGCACTGACGGCGGTCGATTGGGGCGCCGCGATGGCGCTCGGTCATTCACATCAAACGTATCTGCAGTCGTTGGACGAGCATTTGACTGGTGTGACAGGTGTCCGGTTTACACGTCCAATCAGACGCTTTGATCGTTCGCTGAGCGTCGGTCTGAGACCGTCACGACAGTCGCTGAACCTTCGCCGGCCTTAGCGCGGGCGCTGACGTGACATCGAGCCATACAGCACGACCCGGTGTGCACCGCCGGGGCCGAAGAAGTCCCTCACCTTGTTTTGCTCAGGGAAGGTTGGCGCGCATGAGCGGCGCAGAACAGGGGTTCGAAGCGTTCAGGTACACGGAGTCACCCACCTTGAAAGTCCCCTGCGGGACCTGCACAGTCATGCGGTTCCATCGGCGGAGACTTCTCCTGAACATTACGACCGCCCATTCCTGTCCAACTGTTACGTCTGAATGTTGACGAGTCTGTGGGCAATTCGGAAGATACCGCGAAGACTCTTCTCCGGCTCTGTCAATCAGTGCGACTTCGCCCCTTCGCCAACCCTGATAGAAGTCGTAACGACCCTCATAGGGCGTTGTGCAGGCTACCAATAGGAGTGCTGCGCATAGTCCCAAGTAAGTTCGCATTTGCGGCACTGTCGCTTCCAAGATTGAGGATCACACGTTCAAATCAAAACCGCACTGCCGGTCGTCTCTACCCTCCAACGCCTCATGGCGTGGTTCCGGTCTCGGCAAACACAGTCAACCCTACGAACAAAGGCAGGTAACGGCCGGCTTGCCGTTCAACGCGACCTTGACCAAGACCTTGCTGTCCCCGGGCCACCTTCCAAGTGCCCTTGGCTTCCACTCTATCGCCGGCTAGGACGGGTGGGGCTTCGGTCTTCTCGCTGCTGTCGTACACCGTGCCCCTGCCGGTCGCGCTGGTCAACTTCGTGGCCTTGCCGTGGTCGACCACATGAATCACGATCAGATCGGACTTCGCGACCAGTTCCAAGTCACCTGCTTTGGTGTCGAGCGACATGCCGCCATGCATGGGTTTGTGGTCATCAGCGGCCTGAATCGGCGCTATGAGGCTGACAGCTACAACGAGTGAGAGCAGAGCGTGCTTGATGCGCTTCCTTTTAAGGTGGTTGAGTGATGTCGTCGTCAATGGATTGGAACTGCGCGGGAGAGCTCGGAGACCGTAACCCAGCCGGCCACCGCCTGGCCGGTGCGCGCCGCCAGCGTCAGCGTGTCGATGAGCGCGTCCACCTCACCTTCCTCGCACAGCAGTTCGATCTTGTATTCGTTGACCACCTCGTCTCCGAGATCGACGGAGTAGTGCGTTTCATCCCTGTCCAGCGGCAACAAGGATCCCTTAACGATGTAGACGGAGAGGTTGTGTTTGCGGTCACCGGCCGCGCCACCCCAGGCGGCGCTGTCCTTGAGCGCGGCGATGACGTCGGCGATTCGGTTGCGATGTACATAGGCCTTGATCTCTTTCATGGCAATTCCTTCATGTCGTTGCCCGGTCTGGTTGGAGAGCCGCTTCATCGGACTTCAGGCGCGCGGACTCTTTTGCGTGCGCACGCGTTTCGGACCATTCGTAGATGAGAGGCAGGAGCAGCAGGGTCAGCAGCGTCGAAGTGATGAGACCACCGACGACGACCGTCGCTAGGGGACGCTGTGTTTCCGCGCCCACGCCGGTCGAAATCAACATCGGAACCAAGCCGAGAATGGCCACCGAGGCTGTCATCAGGACCGGCCGCAGGCGCAGTGCGGCACCTTCCCGCACGGCATCCCGGATCGACGCACCGTGCTTGCGTCGGTCATTCAGAAAGGTGACGAGGACGATGCCGTTCAGCATCGCCACCCCGAACACGGCAATGAAGCCGATCGCTGATGGGACCGAGACGTACTGTCCAGTCACGAACAATCCGAAAATGCCGCCGATGACCGCGAAGGGCACGTTTGCGATGATCAGCGTCGCGTGCCGCACCGAGTTGAAGGCGGTGTAGAGAAGGATGAAGATGAGCCCGATCGTCAGCGGCACGATGACGGCGAGCTTGGCCATCGCGCGTTGCTGGTTCTCGAAGGCGCCACCCCACTCGATCCAGTAGCCCGACGGCAGCTTGACTTTGGCCTGAATCGCCGAATTGGCTTCGCGGACGAAGCTGTCGACATCTCGGCCCTGGACATCCATCTGCAGCACGGCGTAGCGTTGCAGCGCCTCACGGCGCACGAATGTATACCCCTCATCGAGCTCGATCTTGGCAACCTGCGAGAACGGAACGATTGCACCCTCCGCCGTCCGCAGCGGGATGGCAGCGATCGCGGCCGGGCTGCTCCGGAATTCCTCCGCCAGGCGCACCGAGATGTCGAAGCGCCGAGTGCCCTCGATCAGGGTCGACACAGAAGTGCCACCGACGCCCGATTCCACGATCGCCAGGATGTCGTCAGCGTTCAACCCGTAGCGGGCCGCGGCGGCGCGGTCCACCTTGATGACCATCTGCGGCTTGCCCTTGTTGGTTTCCGTCGACAGGTCCGCCACCCCCGGGACCGCACCAATGACACCCTTCAGCTGAGCGGAGAGGTCTTCCAGCTTGTCGAGATCTTCGCCGTAGACCTTCAGCGCAAGGGTGGCCCGCACGCCCGAAATCAATTCCTCCACGCGCATCTGGATCGGCTGGGTCGCTCCGAACACCGCCGTCTGAACCTCGCCTTCCAGGTACTCCTGCATCTCCCTCCCCAGCGCTGAGTAGGACTGCTGGGTCGGCCACTCGTCCTGCGGCTTAAGGTCGAGCAGCACCTCCATGTAGTTGACGTCAGCGGTTTCTCCTTTTTCAGCGCGCCCGATCGTGGCCAACACGGAGCGGACTTGCGGATACTGCTTGCGCAGGCTGGCGTCCATCAGGTTGGCCACTCGAATGGACTCGTCAAGCGAAGTCGACGGAATGCCGACCACACGGAACATGACGGCGCCTTCCTGCAGCGTCGGCATGAATTCCTTGCCCAGAAGCGGAAAGAGCGCGAGGCTGCCAACGAGAAGCGCCACCGCTGCGCCGATGACGCGCTTCTTGCGGTCGAGCGCCCAATCGAGCAATGGCAAATAGGCCTTCTTCGCGCCGCGTACGAGCCAGGTGTCCTTTTCCTCATTTGGCTTCAAGATCAGAGCGGCCAGTACCGGAACCAGGGTCAGCGACAGCAGCAGCGAACCCGCCATCGCGAACGTGATCGTCAGCGCCATCGGCTTGAACAGCTTTCCTTCGAGGCCGCTGAGCGAAAACAGCGGCAAGAACACCACGATGATGATCAGGATGGCAAAGGCGATCGGGTTCGCCACCTCCCGCGCCGCTTCGAGGACCACGTGGGTGCGGTTGATCGGACGCTTCGAATCGCGTGCCTCCGACAGCAGCCGGAACGCGTTCTCGACCATGACGATCGCGCCATCGACCATCATGCCGATGCCGATCGCCAGTCCGGCCAGCGACATCAGGTTCGCCGACATGCCGACCCGGTTCATCAGGATGAAGGCGAACAGCATCGCCAGCGGCAGCGTCACGATCACCACGATCGCCGACCGCAGCTCGCCGAGAAACAGGAACAGGATGATCGCGACCAAGATCGAGCCCTCGACCAGCGACTTCTCGGCCGTCGCAAGCGCCTTCTCGACGATGTCGCTGCGGTCGTACACGGCCTTGAGCTCAATACCCTTGGGAAGGGCCGCCTGCGCAGTCACGAGCTTCGCCTTGACCGCCTGGACCACGGTGGCCGCGTTCTCGTTGATGCGGGCGAGCGCGATGCCGAGCACGGTTTCCCGGCCATCGCGGGTCACCGCCCCGAAGCGCACTGCGGGCGCCTCCTTCACGTCGGCCACATCGCGCACGTAGATCGGGGCACCGTTCCGTTCGGCGAGGACGATCGAGCCGATGTCGGCCGCATTCGCGACCAGGCCGAGCCCGCGCACGAGGTACTGCTCGGCGCCGATGTTGAGGTACTGGCCGCCAACCTGCTTGTTGTTGGCTGCGAGCCGTTCCATCACCTCCTTGAACGACAGGCCGTACTTGACCAGGCGGCGGGGATCGATCTGGACTTGGTACTGCTTTTCGTGACCGCCCCAGGTGGTCACGTCGTCCACGCCCGGAGCGGTCCGCAGGATCAGTCGCACGGTCCAGTCGTGAAGCGTGCGCAGGTCCATCGCGCTGAGCTTCTTGTCTGAATCCTCGATCGTGTACCAGAACACCTGACCGAGCCCCGAGCTGTTTGGACCCAGCACGGGCTCGCCGTAACCATGAGGCAGGCGCTCCTTGACTTCCTGCAACTTTTCACCGACCAGGCGCCGCGCAAAGTAGATGTCGACGTCGTCGGCGAAATAGACACCGACATACGAGAGGCCGAATAACGACACCGACCGAACGACCTCGACCTTGGCCAGGCCCGCCATGGCGCCTTCGATCGGGACCGTGAGCAGTCGTTCGATGTCCTCGGCGGCGACACCGGGGGATTCTGTGTAGATGTTCACCTGCGCCGGAGTGACATCGGGAAAGGCATCCACGGGCACCTGCCGGAACGCCATGATCCCGAGTCCGACCAGCACCGCGAACCCGACCAGCACCAGCACCTTGTAGCGAAGCGCGGCATCGACGATTGCATTGAGCATGGCGTGTCCCTCTCAATGCCCCTGGCCGAGCTGCGACTTCAGCTTGCGCGCCTTCAGCGCATACGCCCCCGCCGTCACTACCTGTTCGCCGGCCTTGATGCCGGCCTTGATCACGGTGCGTCCGCCGGCGCGATCGCCCGGCTCGACGACACGCATGTCATACGCGCCTTGCTCGAAAACGAACACGGTGGGCTGGCCCTGCATCAGCACGATCGCCGGGTCGGGCACCGAGATCACCTCCCTCGACGCGCCCTCTCCTTGGCCCGTCACCTCGATCAGGGCCGTCGCGAACATCTCGGGCTTGAGTCGTCCGTCCTTGTTCGGCACCTCGATGCGCGCTGCGACGGTGCGAGTTTCCTTCTCCAACGCAGCCCCGATGTGGCCGATCCGACCGTCGAAGACTTCGCCCGAGTACGCCTGAACGGTGACCTTCGCGTTGGCCCCGACGCGAACCTTTGCTAGCGCCGCTTCGGGCAGGTCGGCGAGGACCCACACGCGGCTCAGGTCGGCGATCGTGAACATCGGCTCAGTCGGGCCGGCAAGATCGCCGAGCGTGGCCTTCTTCTGGATCACGGTGCCGGCGAACGGGGCGGTGACCGTGAACCCCGCCGCCTTGGCCCCAGTCGCACCCGGGGTGCCTCCAAACAGGCGTACGCGGTCTCTGGCCGCGCGCACGGCTGCGAGCGCCTTCTCTCGATCTGATTGGGCGCGCAAGAAGTCCTTGCGCGGGATGATCTCTTCGGCGTTGAGCGCTTCGGCGCGCGTGAAGTCGGCCTCCGCAATGCGCAGCTCCGACTGCGCCAGCACCCACGCCGCATGCGCCTCACCGACATTGACGCTGTCCAGGGTGGCGAGCGCCTGGCCAGCGCGAACCGGATCACCAAGTTTGGCGGTCGCCGAGGTGATCCGGCCCTCGGTCCGAGGCGCGACCCGGGCGAGCTTGTCCTGATCGGCCCGGATGGTGGCGGTGACCGTCAGCGTCTCGCCGAGCGCCTGGACCTTGATTGCCTCGACCTTGATGCCGGCGCGTTCAGCTTCCTCAGAGGTGAGTGTCAACGCCTCGCTTCCGGAATGCCCTTGCTCCTTCTTCTCGCCGGCGTGCTCGGCATGCTTGTCGCCTTCGGCGGCATGCTCATCGTTCGCTTGGTTCTTTCCGCAGGCAGAGATGGTCAGCGCCGCCAACGCAGCGGCCAGCCCTCCAAGGCGCAAGGTGCGCCGCGTCACGGTGGGTACGTTGTTCATTTGGGCGAGCTTTCTTGCGACCAACCCGTCGCATGTTCAAGTTCGATTCGAGCGCTGTGAAATTCAGCCAAGGCGTCGTTAAGCTCTCGCTCTGCGTCGAGGGACTGGCGGTTGACGAGCAACTGGTCGAGCAGGCCGATCTGGCCGGCCTGACGCGACTTCGCGGCGAGCTGCCGGTTGTCTGCCGCCGCTGACAACATGGCGCTGCGCAGGCGCTGCAGGCGCTGGCGTTGGCTGTCGAGGCGGCTCCACAAACGGCGGACCTGTGCCTGCGAGTCGCGCACTGCAGTCGTGCGGTCGATCTCCGCCTGGGTGGCTTCCGACTGCGCCTGCCCAATGGCGGCATCGTTGCGGTTGAAGAGCGGCAGCGGTACCGAGACGGAAATCGTCGTCAGACGCTCGCGGGCGACACCGGGGCCTTCGCGACCGACATTGAGGCCCACGGTGACATCCGGATAGCGGCGCGCGCGTTCCACCCCGACCTTGGCACGCGCGGCCTCCTCGCGAGCAGCCAGTGCGCGCTGTCTGGGCTGCATCTGAGTCGCCGTGAGGAGTTCGGACAGGTTGTAGGGCAGGACATCACCAGGGGGCACCAGTTCTCCGGTGATCTGCGGCAAGGCGTCAGGCGGCAACTGCACGGCCGTGGCCAGCTCGCTGCGTGCATCGAGCAACAACTCGCGCGCCAGCGCCAGCGCGTTGCGGGCCCTCTCTGCTTCGATGACCGCGACATTCGAATCGAGGCGCGTGTCCTCGCCTGCGCTGAGGCGCTTCGCGACCGCCTGTGCAGTGCTCTCGAAGAGCTCGAGCGAACGCTGCTCGACCAGGACTCGTCGCTGCGCCGCCAGCACGGCATGAAACCGGGCCGCGGCGTCGCTGCGCGCCTGCCGGCGTGCTTCATCGATCTCGGCACCCAGCGCCATCAGACCGGCGCCGGCCGCCTCGCGTCGACGCCCTTGCTGTCCGCCGGTTTCGATCGCTTGCGACAGTCCGGCGCTCCACTCGTTCGCGCGACCGTCGGGCTGGTCGACCGTGCGCCGTGTTCGCTCAACGCTCACAGCCGGGTTCTGGAAGAACAGCGACGATGCCTCGCGGCGGCTGCCCTCGGCGGCAATCAGTTGCGCCTCTTTGGCACGAACGGACGGGTGCAGCGACTCGGCCCGACGCATCGCGTCGGCAAGCGTCAATGGCGCTGGCTCGTTGGTGCTCTGGGACCTTGCGACAGGCGCTGAGGCGGCCAGCACGAAGGCCAGCGCCAAGATGGAACATCGCATCGAATCATCCTTCTCAACTCACGAGAAGCGATTCGGAAACGATGCCGATAGAGGTCAGGTGCTTTGCAGCGAACCGAGCACGACATCGCCGCCGAATCGCGCGGCAACGGTCGCATCGGCTCGATCCGGACGCTCGAGGCCGGGAGGGATGTGCGATCTGTAAGAAGGCGCCAGTGTTTTTTCCAGTGGCTCGCGCGGCGCCGGGCAGACCGCGATATACGGCATCAGGAGAGGTGCCAACGTGCCGAAGTGACAGACCGCGCAATCCGCGTGAGAGGCTGTCGACGCATCGCCGGCGTCGTCGGCCGAGTCGACTGTCTGCGCGTCCGATTGATGCTGATGCTCGTGGTGGCCCCAATGCTTCTTGGCCTTAGCGCTCGTCTCGTGCCCGCAATACGGCGCAACGGCGCCCCAGACCGTCTGTAACGACATAAGCGTCAACAGGAAGACAACGAGGTAGCGGCGCACGCGACGCATTCTAAAGAGCCTGCAGGTTCATGAAAGGCGAGGGGACGGATCCGAGGAACCGCTCCGGGAATTCAGAACGTATGTGATGGCGACCACGATAAGGACTGCAGCCTGCGCCAACAGCGTCTCAAACGACGGATGAACGCCGAGCACTTCAATGCGGGGAAACGCGACCGGGTCGACCGGCAGAGCGCCGGCTTCCTGCAGCGCAGCGATGCCTTTGCCGACAAGGACGAAGGCCAGCACAGCAACGAGCAGGGAACTCGCGGCGAAAAATTTGCCGATCGGCAGGCGAGCGCTCGTTCTCAGCAGCAGCGTTGCAATGCCGCTCAACACCAGGAGTCCGCATGCCAAACCGCCAAGGAGCGGCAACCCATTGTTTTCGGACCACAGCGCGGCGTAGAAGAGGACCGTCTCGAACACCTCTCGGTAAACAGCGACGAATGACAGTGCAAATAGCAGCCATGCGGTCCGCCGAGTTAGGGCGACCGAGAGCTTTGATTGAAGATAGGTCTGCCAGCGGCCGGCCACGCTTTTTCGATGCATCCACATACCCACGGCAAGCAGGACCACGGCCGCGAACAGTGACGAGAACCCTTCGGTCAACTCGCGGCTGGCGCCGCTGATGCCGACCAGGTATGTCGCTGCCAGCCATGTGACTGCGCCCGACGCCAGCGCGGAAACCCAACCGGCGTGGACGTATCGCAGCACATCGGGGCGATCGGCCTTGCGAAGGAAGGCGATGATCGCGACAACCACCAGCAATGCCTCGAGGCCCTCCCGCAAAAGGATCGTCAAGGCTCCGATGAAGGTCGAAAGCGCATCGCTCTCAGAAGGCGCCAGCCCACTGTCCACCCGATCGAAAAGGACGAAGAGGGAACTCGCCGCAGACTCTGCATCGGCCAGCGACCCGGACGTGACCTTCGAGCGATAGTGGCCCATGGCCATTTCAACCTCACCCATCAACATGGCGTCGCGCGCCTTGAGCGATGGCTCGAGCGGCTCAAACCCGTCAAGATAGGAGGACAGCGCTAACCGCATCGCGCCGGCACGATCGCCGGATCGAACGGCGGTGAGACTATCTGCCAGCTTGGCTCGGCTGAACGACGTGGGCCGCGATCCTCCACTTGCCAACTCGCTGGGGTGGCTGCGGGTCCACGCCATGGACTGCGCTGCGACAAGCGGTCCCACCTTTGCAGCGAGTGCGCTCTCGGACGTTTGCGCCAAGCCGTCGAGCGTTCCGAGCGAGGCCCACACCGACGCGGTCGACTTCCACGCCTCTGCTCCAGCAGCCACATCAGCGTTGCTGTATGTCAAGGTACCCGCAAAGAATGCGAGGGCCCAGCGGTCTTCGTCGGAGAAGCGCGTCTTAAAACTCGGCATTGCCGTTCCGCTGACGCCCTGAGAAATCACCTGGTAGAGCGCCGCCAACGATCGCTCCTTCGCCCGCGAACGATCGGCCAAATTCGTCGGCTGCGGGTCCAACCTCACGGCAAGCGGGCCATCCGCATGGCCACTAGCCCCATGGCAGGCGGAGCACTCGGCCGCAAAAAGGGTTGCGCCCCTCGCCAGATCTGGAGGGCGCGCAGGCGAGACGGGAAACGGAAACGCCTTGAGCAGTTCGCTTGCCAAAAGCCGGGCCTTGCTGCCGACAGCGGCTGCATCGGCTTTGCGGAACACGAGCTCCTTGAGCTCTGCAGCCTGTGATTGCAGGCGGGTGCGATCGGCGCTTGCCGGCAGCGTTGCGATCTCGCGTTCGGCCGTTTCGACGAACTCACGCATCTCGCCGAATTCAGCTTCGCTGATGATCTTGCCCTCGGTGACTGCGCCCGGGTAGTCGACAGCAACGTAGTCGAGCAACTGCCAAGTGCGGCGCGCGGTCTCCATCGCGTCCGTCTCGATCGCCGCGGCTGCCGAGAAGGACATGATGATCAGCCCGAGAGAACAGGCTAGACGCTGAAGGGTGTCCTTGAGCCGCATCGGGTCGCTTTGAACCTAAATAAGAACCATTATCAATGGAAGCGATTCGCGAGGCTATGGAGGTTACTTTTCGGCTCAGGCCTGAGCGGGAGCCCGCAGCAGCCTGAGCCCGTTGGCCACGACGAGCAGGGTCGCACCGAGGTCGGCGAAGACCGCCATCCACATGGTGGCGCTGCCGAACACGGCCAGCCCAAAAAACACGATCTTGATCCCGATAGCCAGCGAGATGTTTTGCCAGAGAACAGCGTGGGCACGACGGGAAAGCCGGATCGTCTCCGGGATGCGGCGCAGGTCGTCGTTCATGATGACGATGTCGGCAGCCTCCATCGCAGTATCTGTGCCGGCACCGCCCATCGCGAAGCCGACGTCGGCGCGGGCAAGGGCAGGCGCGTCGTTGATGCCGTCACCTGTCATAGCGGTGTGCCCGTGCTTGGCTTTTAGCGTGTCGATCACGGCCAGCTTGTCTTCAGGCAAAAGGTTGCCGTGAACATCTTCAAGTCCGGCCTCCCTGGCAATCGTCGCAGCGGTCTGCGCGTTGTCGCCAGTCAACATGACGGGCCGAACGCCGAGCGACTTCAGGTCGGCTATTGCGGCGCGGGAAGTGTTCTTGATCGTGTCCGCGACCGCGAACAGTCCGAGAACACCGTCACCGCTCGCAAGAAGCGTCACCGTTCGTCCGGCTTCCTCGTGCGTTCGCAATCGCGCCTCGAGCTCCGCGCTGCACTGACCACGTTCCTCGATGAGGCGGTGGTTGCCAAGGACGTACAGCTTTCCGGCGATGTTCGCCTGGACGCCTCGACCGGCGAGCGCCTGAAAGTCTTCGACCGGCTCGCCTTGTACGTCGAGCCCTGCTGCGATCGCCATGGAAACCGGATGGTCGGATCGAGTGGCCAAGCTGGCGGCAAGTTTGAGCACCGCCGCTTCTTCCAAGTCCGGCGCCAGTGCAACCGATTCGACCAACTTGGGCTTGCCCTGGGTGATTGTTCCGGTCTTGTCGAGGGCGATTGCCTTGATGTTGCGCGCGTCCTCCAGATAAGTGCCGCCCTTGATCAGGATGCCGCGTCTTGCAGCGGCCGCAAGGGCGCTGACGACCGTGACCGGTGTCGAGATCACCAACGCGCAGGGGCATGCGATCACGAGAAGCACGAGGGCCTTGTAAAGCGCCGCCAACCATGTCCAACCGAGAAGGAGCGGTGTGAGCAACGCCATCGCAAGCGCAAGGGCGAAGACGGTCGGCGTGTAGACGGCGGCGAATCTGTCGACGAAACGCTGCGTTGGAGCTTGTGTGCCCTGGGCTTCCTCGACCGCGTGGATGATCCGCGCCAGCGTGGTGTTCGCTGCGGCGGCCGTCACGCGGAACTCCAGTTCACCGGTCTGATTGATCGTTCCGGCGAATACCGCGTCACCGATTGCTTTGTCGACGGGAATGCTCTCGCCTGTCACCGGAGCCTGGTCGACCGCGCTCACACCGGAATTGACGATGCCGTCGAGCGGAACGCGCTCACCCGGGCGGATGCGCACCACGGCATCGAGCGAGACCTCCTTTGCTGGGACGCGCGTCCATGTCCCGTCAACCTGTCGCACATCGGCGTCCTCGGGCGCGAGCGCCAAAAGCCCTTTTATGGCGTTTCGGGCGCGGTCTGCAGCGCGAGCCTCAATCAGTTCGGCGATCGAATACAGCGCCATCACCATGGCCGCTTCCGGCCACTCTCCGATCAGGAACGCGCCCGTGACCGCCACCATCATTAGCGCGTTGATATTCAGCCGGCCGTGGATCAGGGCTTTTAGGCCCTTCTTGTAGACGTCGAGGCCGGACAACGCGATGGCGATGACCGCCAGCGTCATCTCAACCGCTCGTGCGATCGATCCGTCCTTGATGAGAAAGGAGACCAGCTCGGCGGCCACGGCAAGGGCAAGTGCCAAGGCCAGGCGGGTCGGACTGATGCCGTTGTGGTCACCGGCGTGGTCGTCCTTGGGCTCCAAGGCGTTGCCGCCCGTCGCGACGGGCTGCGGATCGAAACCGGCCTTTCGGATCGCCGTAAGTGCCAGGGGAAGCGCGATTGCCGAAGCCGACACGCCGAGCGTCCGGTCGGCCAGCTTGAACTGCAATGCGTAAACGCCCTCGATCCCGTCAACCGCGCGCCGGATCTCCGATTCCTCGACGGCGCAGTCCATCGTGGCGATGCGAAACAACGCAGCCTCCGAGCCTGCCGATTTTTCTGCACGAGTCGCGGGCGTTTCGGCGTTGCACGTTTCGCAGGCTGAGGCGGACTCAGGGGTCGGACGGGGTGTCGGGTCCGACTGAGGCGGTTCTTGAGTCGTCGAAGCGCTTTTCGAGGGGCTTTTCATGACGTCCATTGGGAACCTTGTAGTAGGTTTAGAGTCAAGCGAAACATCAATCACCTTGTCCGCGGCATGAAAATCGGTGAACTCGCGCTTGCGACCGGAACCCCGGTGGAGTCCGTTCGTTTTTACGAACGCGAGGGTCTATTGCCGGAACCGGCTCGGACGGCCGGCAACTACCGCGTCTACGAGGGCTCGGACGTCGAGCGGCTCGCCTTTATCCGTCACTGTCGTTCGCTCGACATGGCGCTCGACGAGATCCGCACCTTGTTGCGCTTCAAGGATGCACCGGTCGACAACTGCAGCGACGTCAACGAACTGCTTGACGAGCACATTGGGCACGTTGCAGCTCGTATTGCGGAGCTTCGGTCGCTGGAAGCCCAGTTGAAGCAACTGCGTGCACAGTGTTCCGCCTCATCGGGTGCGGCTTGCGGGATTCTCGAAGAACTCTCTCAGGCGCCCGCCCGATCGAAGACGAATGATCGTGCGCACATCGGGGGCGCGCATGGGGAGGTCCGACGCCCAGCCAAGACGAGATAACGGACACGTCTTACGACGTGGGTCGGAGTCGAAAAACCAGACAGGGCCCTAGAATTCAGATCATGACGTTGTCGTGCGTGCTTCGGAAATTGCTCTGCCGTGTGCTGATCGGCTTGCTGCTCGTCACACAGTTCATGACCGCGAGCTATGCGTGCCCGCGCTTTTCGGACGTGGCATCCGGAATGACTTTTGAAGTCATTCCGACGAGTGAACCAGCATCAGTGGATAAGGCTGCAGCGGCAATGCCGGCGGACTGCGATCAGCTTGACCCCGAAGCGGCCAATATCTGCCTCGAGCACTGCCGTCAAGGGCAACAGCGCGTCGATTCGACACCGGCACCGGTCATCTCTGCCGCTGTACCGACGCTTCTCTATTTCATTCCCGTCCCACCCGTGAGCTCGCCCGAATACGGGCGGCCGTCGTCCGCCGTCGATCGCGACGTTGCGGCGGAGCATCCGCCACCGCACGCGATCCTGCACTGCGTCTTTCGCATTTGATCTCTGATCTGCGCACGCTGAAGGCCTGACAACGGCCTCCAGCGTGTACGCGGTCTCGCTCGCGCCGCTTGCGCGCGACAGCGAGTCGAACCTCGTTTCCGGTTCGTCTGGAGATCTCATGACGCTTTACCGTCGACTTTTCGGTCTGCCGAGTTTGCATACTCGCTGCCTCGTCCCGGTTGCCAGGGCAGTTGCAGTTGCTTGTGTGCTCACGCTTTCGCGTGCCGAGGCCACCGAGCTCACCCTGGATGACGCGCTTCGCCTGGCGCAAGAGCGGTCGCGCCAGCTGCCTGCCGAGGCAGCTTCTGCAAGGGCTTCACGCGAGATGGCGGTCGCAGCGGGGCAGCGCCCCGATCCGACGTTGAAGGCCGGTGTCAACAACCTGCCGATCAATGGGGCCGACCAGTTCAGTCTGACGCGCGACTTCATGACGATGCGCTCGGTCGGTGTGATGCAGGAACTGACCCGAAACGGCAAGCTGACCGCGCGAGCCGCACGCTTCGAGCGCGAGGCGGAGGTCGCCGATGCCCGGCGCGAGCTGGCCGTCGCCAATCTGCAGCGTGACACCGCTGTCGCGTGGCTGGAACGCTTTTTCCAAGAGCGGTTGCGCCAAGAACTGATCGCGCAACGCGATGAGGCGCGCCTGCAGATCGAGGCTGCCGACGCCGCCTACAGCAGTGGTCGAGGCAGCCAAGCGGACGTCTTCGCGGCACGTTCGGCAGTCGCCCAAATGGACGACCGTATCGCCCAGGCGGAGCGACAGGGCACGACTGCCCGAACCATGCTGGCCCGCTGGAGCGGGGCCAGCGCCGCTGACTCCCAGGGGCCGCCACCGGACATCGACACTGTAAGACTGCGCGCCGACGACCTCGAGACGCAGCTCGTTCACCACCCACAAATCGCCGTGCTGCTGAAGCAGGAGGCGAGGGCCCTCGCGGAAGTGGATGTGGCGACGAGCGAGAAGCATCCCGACCTCAGCGTTGAGCTGATGTTCAGCCAGCGCGGTCCCGCGTATTCCAACATGGTCTCGCTCAACGTCTCCATTCCCTTGCAATGGAACCAGAAGAGCCGCCAGGACCGGGAGGTGGCCGCCAAATTGGCGTTGGTCGAACAGCTCCGGGGCGAGCGCGAAGAGCAGACGCGGATGCACGTTGCCGAGGCGCTCGCGATGCTGCAGGAATGGCAGAGCGGACGCGAGCGGCTGGCCCGATATGACGCGTCGCTTCTGCCGCTCGCCGCCGAGCGGACGCGCGCCGGTCTCGCTGCCTACCGGGGCGGCGCTGCAAGCCTTTCGGCGGTGCTGGACGCGCGTCGGACCGAAATCGACATCCGCATCGATCGTCTGCGTCTTCAGATGGAGGTCGGCCGGCTCTGGGCGCAGCTGAACTACCTGGTCCCCATAGTGCACGCCGCTCCAGCGGCGCGTCCCTGAGCCAACCTCGAGAACAGAGCATGAAATCAAAGCTGATCTTGATCTGCCTCGTGATCGCCGTGCTGATCGGTGCCGGGGGATATGGCGCCTATCGACTCGGCATTGAGCGCGGCATCGCGAGTGGTGGGAGCGCCGCCGCCTCTTCAAAGGATGCATCCGGCGCCACGCCTTCCGACAGCAAGGTCGCCGGTCCACCGAGCGCGGCCGAGGGCGAGGATGCGACGCGCCGGCATATCCAGGCCGGCCTGAAAGCGGGCGACATCGATCCGGTCACCGGCAAGAAGATTCTCTACTACCACGACCCGATGGTGCCGGCGAGCAAGTTCGACAAGCCCGCCAAGTCGCCGTTCATGGACATGATGCTGTCGCCGGTCTATGCCGACAGCGACAGCGACCGCGGAGGGGTCACCGTCAGCCCTCGCATCCAGCAGAACCTGGGCCTGAGGACCGCGCAAGTCATCGAAGGCACGCTCTCACCTCAGGTGTCTACCGTCGGCAGCATCGCCTTCAACGAACGCGACCAGGCCGTGGTCCAAGCCCGTGCGACGGGTTATGTCGAAAAGCTGCACGTTCGCGCCACCCTCGATCGGGTCGCGAAGGGCCAGCCGCTCGTCGATCTCTATGTGCCGGACTGGATTGCGGCCCAGGAAGAGTTCTTGTCGGTGCTGCGCATGAGAGGCACCGATCTAGCCGTGCTCGTCGACGGCGCACGCCAGCGCATGCGGCAAGTCGGCATGAGCGATGAGCAGATCCGGCTCGTCGAGACGACCGGCAAGACGCAAGCGCGCATCAGCCTGAGCGCACCGGTCGGCGGTGTTGTCGTCGAGCTGCTGGTGCGCGAGGGCATGACCGTGATGTCGGGGGCGACGCTGTTTCGGATCAACGGCTTGTCGACGGTCTGGGCCAACGCAGAAGTACCCGAGAGCCAGTCGGCGTTGCTGCGTCCTGGCGCCAAAGTGCGAGCGCGGAGTGCGGCGGCGCCGGGAACGACGATCGAGGGCACTGTCCAGACGATCCTGCCGGAGGTCAATGCCGCGACCCGCACCTTGAAGGCCCGGGTCCAGCTTCAGAACCCGGGCGGTCGGCTGGTGCCGGGCATGTTCGTGCAGATGCAGTTCACGGACATGCGCCCGGAAAAGGCGCTGCTGGTGCCGACCGAGGCGGTGATCCAGACCGGTCGGCGCAGCGTGGTCATGGTCGCCGAGGACAACGGACGATTCCGTCCTGTCGAGGTCGAGGCCGGCATCGAGACCGGCGGCCAGACCGAGATCAGGCGCGGCCTGCAGGCCGGTCAGCGGGTCGTCGTGTCCTCGCAGTTCCTGATCGATTCGGAAGCCAGTCTGCGGGGCATCGAGGCCCGCCTGAATGCCGAGCCCGCGTCTGCAGCCAGTGCACCGGCCGCGGCGGCGAGCGCCCAGCGGCATGTCGGCGACGCCAAGGTCGAGACCGTCGGACGCGAGGCCCTGACCTTGTCGCATGGGCCGATCCCGTCGCTGCAGTGGGGATCGATGACGATGGATTTCAAGCTGCCCGCGGGCGGCGTACCGAGCAACGTGCGAGCCGGTGACCGGGTCACTTTCGAATTCGTCATGGGCGCCGACGGGCTGCCTCAGCTCACCGTCGTCGCTCCGCTGGCGGCCGACCGCAAGGCAACGAGCGCCCCGTCGGCTTCGGGGAGCAGGCCATGATCGCCGGGCTGATCCGTTGGTCAATCACGAACCGCTTTCTGGTCCTAATCGCGACCGTGATGGTGGCCGCCTGGGGCGCCTATTCGGTGATGAAGACACCGCTCGATGCGCTGCCCGATCTTTCCGACGTGCAGGTGATCATCCGCACGACGTACCCTGGTCAGGCACCCCGCATCGTCGAAAACCAGATCACGTATCCACTGACGACGACGATGCTGTCGGTGCCGGGTGCCAAAACGGTACGCGGGTACTCGTTCTTCGGCGATTCGTTCGTCTATGTGCTGTTCGAGGACGGAACCGACCTGTACTGGGCGCGTTCGCGCGTGCTCGAGTACCTGAACCAGGTGCAGTCCCGGCTGCCGGCCACGGCGAAGGCGTCGCTCGGGCCCGACGCGACGGGCGTCGGCTGGATCTACCAGTATTCCCTCGTCGATCGAAGCGGCGCGCACGACGCCGGCCAGCTGCGCGCCCTGCAGGACTGGTTCCTCAAATTCGAATTGAAGGCGGTGCCGAACGTCGCCGAGGTGGCCTCGATCGGCGGCATGGTGCGGCAGTATCAGGTCGTGCTTGACCCGGACAAGCTGGCGGCCTACCGAATCCCGCACACCAAGGTCGTCGAGGCCCTTCAGAGGGCCAACCAGGAAAGCGGAGGCTCCGTGCTCGAGCTCGGCGAAGCGGAGTACATGGTGCGTGCGTCCGGGTACCTGCAGACGCTGGACGACTTCCGCAAAGTGCCGCTCGCGACGACCGATGCGGGTGTCTCGGTTCGCCTCGGTGATGTTGCTCGAATTCAGATCGGACCGGAGATGCGCCGCGGCATCGGTGAGCTCGACGGGGAGGGCGAAGCGACCGGCGGCGTGATCGTGATGCGCTCGGGCAAGAACGCCCTCGAGACCATTGCAGCCGTCAAGGAGAAGCTCAAGTCATTGCAGGCCAGCCTTCCGAAGGGAGTTGAGATCGTGCCGACGTACGACCGTTCCGGACTGATCGAGCGGGCTATCGACAACCTCACTCACAAGCTGCTCGAGGAGTTTGTGGTCGTGGCCGTGGTCTGCTTCCTCTTCCTGTTCCATCTCCGTTCGGCGTTCGTTGCGATCGTCTCGTTGCCGCT
>JBDSAB010000224.1:0-4196 GCA_039922395.1 Caldimonas sp. | reverse complement strand
CACGCGCCTGGCGCTGTTCCACTCCACCAAGTTCAACGAGCGCAACCGCGATTCGCCCGACGGCACGCCGCTGGCCGACTACGTGCTCTCCGGCAAGCGCCACACGGCAGGCGTCGAGCTCGACCTGGCCGGCCGCATCAGCGCCCGGTGGGAGGTGTTCGGCTCGTACGCCTGGATTCCGGTCGCGAAGATCGACAAGGGCCCGCCGAGTGGCGTCGCGCTGTCGGGCGAGCTGGTCGGCGACCGGCCGTCGCTGACGCCGCGACACGGCGGCACGATCTGGACGACCTACCAGATCACCCCCGCCATCCGCCTGGGCGGTGGCCTCAATGCGCGCAGCTCGCAGACGCCGAACCGCAACCCGGCCGGCATCGTCGCGCCGAGCTTCGTGACCGGTGACCTGCTGGCCGAGTACACGCTGAACGAGGCCGTCGCGTTCAAGCTGAACGTGAGCAACGTGACCAACAAGCTGTATGCGGATTCGCTCTACACCGGCCACTATGTGCCGGGCGCCGGGCGCATGGTGTACCTGACGATGACCGCCCGCTATTGACCCCGCCCGACCATTCGCCGTCCGCGCCGAGGCTCCGGCCGCATGGCTTCCTTCCAGCAAAGCCGCCGCCATGCTGCTCCACGTTCGCGAAGTCCTGACCGCCGATGAAGTGCGTGAGGCCCGCTCGATCCTCGATCGGGCGAGCTGGGGCGACGGCCGCGTCACCGCGGGCGTGCAGTCGGCACAGGCCAAGAACAACCAGCAGCTGCCGCAGGACGCGCCCGAAACCCGCGCGCTGCAGCAGATCGTGCTGCGCGGGCTCAATCGCCATGCGGTGTTCTTCTCTGCCGCGCTGCCGAAGCGGGTCTTCCCGCCGCTCTTCAACCGCTATGCCGGCAGCACCAACGCGTTCGGCAACCATGTCGACAACGCCGTCCGATTCGTCCCCGGCGGCCAGGCCGAACGGGTGCGGACCGACATCAGTTGCACGCTGTTCCTGTCCGGACCGGAGGATTACGACGGCGGCGAGCTGGTCGTCGAAGACACCTTCGGCGCGCAGCGCATCAAGCTGCCCGCCGGCGACATGGTGCTCTACCCCGGCACCAGCGTGCACCGGGTCGAGCCGGTGACGCGCGGCGCGCGGGTCGCCAGCTTCTTCTGGATCGAGAGCATGGTCCGCAGCGACGAACAGCGCCGCCTGCTGTACGACATGGACCTGCACCTGATGCGGCTGCGCGGCTCGATCGGCGAGGCCGACCCGGCCGTCGTCGGGCTGACCGGCACGTACCACAACCTGCTGCGCCAGTGGGCCGACGTCTGAACGACGACGGCGAGGCCCAAGCTGACGGACGCACCTTGCGCGTCTGGGATCCGCTGGTCCGCACGCTGCACTGGAGCCTCGCCGCCGCGGTCGGGCTCGGCTGGGCCACCACCGAATGGATCGTCGACTGGCACCAGCCGGTCGGCTATGCGGCGCTCGCGATCGTCGGCGTGCGCATCGTCTGGGGTCTCGTCGGGCCGCGCCATGCGCGCTTCGCGAGCTTCGTGCGCGGGCCGCGCGCGACCGCGCGGTATGCGCGCCAGGTGGTCAGCGGCCGCGCGCCGCGCCACGTCGGCCACAACCCGCTCGGCGGCGCGATGGTGATCGCCCTGTTCATCTGCGTTGCGGCACTCGCGCTGACCGGCTGGCTGTACACGACCGATCGCTTCTTCGGCGACGAGGTCGTCGAGATCGTGCACGAGACGCTCGCCTGGACGCTCGTCGCACTCGCCGCACTGCACGTCGGCGGCGTCGTTTTCGCGAGCCGCCATCAACGCGAGAACCTCATCGCGGCGATGTTCGATGGTCGAAAGCGCGCGCCGCTTGACGACGACATCGCGTGATCGCACGCATCGATTGACGCGCGTGAACGACAAAAGCGCGCTTCACCTCGAAAGAATGCGTGGTTCTCCTATGAAAACTCCTTCTCTTTGCTATACACACGCAGTAGTATTCGCTCCGCACGGTGCTATGGAGAAATGAGAGTCCACGCGGCTCTCGCCCATCCCGGGCACATCAACAACTTACTTGATGGAGAGAATCAACATGGCAACTGCGAAAAAGGCGACCGCGAAGAAGGCGGCTCCGGCAAAGAAGAAAGCGGCCCCGGCGAAGAAGGCGGCGGCTCCTGCGAAGAAGGCGGCGCCGGCCAAGAAGGCCGCAGCGAAGAAGGCTCCCGCGAAGAAGCGGACCCCGAACGCCGCCTTCATGAAGGCGATGACACCGAGCCCCGCGCTCGCCGCCGTCATCGGCGACAAGCCGGTTCCGCGCACCGAGGTCACCAAGAAGGTCTGGGACTACATCAAGAAGAACAGCCTTCAGGACGCGACCAAGCGGACGATGATCAACGCCGACGCCAAGCTGAAGGAAATCTTCAAGAAGGCTCAGGTCTCGATGTTCGAGATGACCAAGCTGATCAACGGCCACCTGAGCTGAGCGTCTTCAGCCCAGAGAAAAGCCGGTGCCCTGCACCGGCTTTTTTGTGTCCGCGCCGCGGGCGCTCTCAGGACCGGGACGCGGCCAAGCGGCGTTCGACGAAGTCGAGGCGGTCCTGGCCCCAGAACAGCTCGCCGTCGATCACATACGTCGGCGCGCCGAAGACCTGGAGCTCGACCGCGCGCTGCGTGTTCGTCTCGTAGCGCACGTTGACCGCAGTTGCCGCCGCATCGTCGAGGCGGCGCTCCGGCAGGCCGAGAGCCTTCAGCATCGCGGCCAGGTCGCCCGTATCGGCGATGTTGCGCTCGTCGGCCCAGACCCCACGCAGCACTGCATTCGTCAGCGCCATCGCGGCGTCGGTGCCGTCGTGCTCGTCGACCGCGAGGATCAGGCGCGCGGACGCGTCGCCCGAGACCGGGAAGTGGGCCGGATGCAGGTTGAGCGGCAGCTTCAGGTGATCGGCGAAGCGGCGCAGCTCGACGAGCCGGTAGGCCTGGCGCTGCGGCGCGCGCTTGCCGAGCGGCAGTCCGCCGGAAACCGGGAACACCTTGCCGAGATCCATCGGACAAAGATTGATTTGGGCGCCAGCAGCGCGCGCGATCGCGGCGAAGCGCTCATGGCCGAGGTAGGTCCACGGCGACATCGTCGCGAGGTAGTAGTCGATCGTCGTGCTCATTAGGGGTCCTCGGTGGCGTGCGCGAAGTCTACGGGGCGGGTGCTGAGTTGGCGCCTGAGCACGGCAACGGCGGATCGGAGGCTCGGCTTGCCAAGCTCTCTTCGGCAATCAATCTGCGTCGAGCTCCTCCAAGGAAGGCTTTCCGTCGGCAGTCACGGAACCAGCAGCGGCTTCAGGTAGCGGCCGGTGAAGCTCGCCGGATTCGCTGCGATTTCCTCCGGCGTACCGGCCGCGACCACGTTGCCGCCGCCGGCACCGCCTTCCGGGCCCATGTCGATCAGCCAGTCGGCGGTCTTGATCACGTCGAGGTTGTGCTCGATCACCACGATCGTGTTGCCGGCATCGCGCAGCTGGTGCAGCACCTTCAGCAGCAGGTCGATGTCGGCGAAGTGCAGCCCGGTGGTCGGCTCGTCGAGGATGTAGAGCGTGCGGCCGGTGTCGCGCTTCGACAGCTCGAGCGCCAGCTTGACGCGCTGCGCCTCGCCGCCCGACAAGGTCGTCGCGCTCTGGCCGAGCCGGATGTAGCCGAGGCCGACGTCGAGCAGGGTCTGCAGCTTGCGGGCGATGTTCGGCACTGCGCTGAAGTAGCCGTGGGCGTCCTCGACCGTCAGGTTCAGCACCTCGGTGATGTTGCGGCCCTTGTAGAGGATCTCGAGCGTTTCGCGGTTGTAGCGCTTCGCATGGCAGACGTCGCACGGCACGTAGACGTCGGGCAGGAAATGCATCTCGACCTTGATCACGCCGTCGCCCTGGCAGGCCTCGCAGCGCCCGCCGGCGACGTTGAAGCTGAAGCGCCCCGGCCCATAGCCGCGCTCGCGCGCCGCCGGCACTTCGGCGAACAGCTCGCGGATCGGCGTGAAGAGACCGGTGTAGGTCGCCGGATTCGAGCGCGGCGTGCGGCCGATCGGTGATTGGTCGACGTTGATGACCTTGTCGAACGCCTCGAGGCCCTCGATCGAGTCGACCGGCTCCGGCTCGGTGTGGCTGTTGTAGAGCCGGCGCGCGACCGTCGCATACAGCGTGTCGTTGACCAGCGTGCTCTTGCCCGAGCC
>JBDSAB010000223.1:0-3996 GCA_039922395.1 Caldimonas sp. | reverse complement strand
GGCGCTGTCGCTGATCGAGGCCTACGCGGCGGTGACCGGGTCTCTGGCTTCGCCTGCGTGGGTCATCCCGGGCTGGCTTTTCCTGACCCCCATCGGCCTGGCGGCCGCGTTTATTCTGGGTTGCTGGATTGCGTGCATCAAGCGGCCGCTTTAGCCTTCAACGGTGCAACAGAAGACGGAATGCTCGCTCGCCGACCCCCGCGTCAGCCGACCAGGCGGTAGCCCACGCCCGTCTCGGTCACGAGCATCCGCGGCAGCGCCGCGTCGTCCTCGAGCTTGTGGCGGAGGTTCCGCATGAAGACGCGCAGGTATTCGTTGTGCTCGACATGCGCCGGCCCCCAGACCTCGCGCAGCAGGTAGCGATGGGTCAGGACCCGGCCGGCATTCGTCAGCAGCACGTCGAGCAGGCGGTATTCGATGGGAGTCAGATGCACCTCGTGGCCGGCCTTCTTCACGATGCGCCCGGCGCGATCGATCACGACATCGCCGATCGTCACCGGCGCGTCGTCGCTCGGGGCGTCGGCCGGTCGGCGGCGCAGGTTGGCGCGCACCCGGGCGAGCAGCTCGGCGATGCCGAACGGCTTCTCGACGTAGTCGTCGGCACCCGCGTCGAGCGCGCGCACCTTGTCGGCCTCGGCCGAGCGCGCCGACAGCACGATCAGCGGAACATGCGACGACGCGCGCAGCTCGCCGATCAGCTCGACACCGTCGCCATCCGGCAGGCCGAGATCGACGATCACGAGGTCATGCCGGCGTGCCTTGGCGTCCGACCGGCCCTGGGCCAGCGTGTCGGCCTCGAACACGGTCATGCCCTCCCGCATCAACGCGGCGCGCACGAACTGGCGGATCGCACGCTCGTCCTCGACGATCAGGACGAAGGGCCGCGGTTCGCTCATCGCGCTTCCTGAACGGTGGACTCGGGCTCCACAGGCAGGCGTGGCGCCTCGCCGAGCGGGAGCATGAACGAGAAGGTCGCGCCGGACGGCCGGCTCGCCGCGACCGCGATCGATCCGCCGTGCGCTTCGACGATGGCCTTGCAGATCGCCAACCCGAGGCCGACGCCGCTGACCGCGGACTCGCGCTCGCCGCGCGTGAACTTCTCGAAGATCTCGGCCTCGCGGCCCGGCCGGATGCCCGGGCCGTCGTCCTCGACCGCGACCCGCACCTCGCCTTCGCCGGCGCTGGCGGTCACGCGGATCGATGCGGCCGGCGGCGTGTATTTCGCGGCGTTCTCGAGCAGATTCACCAGCACGCGCTCGATCAGCACCGCGTCGCATTCGACCAGCGGCAGATCGTGCGGAATGTCGGTTTGAATCCGGCGCGGTTGCAGGAGCGGCCGGGTCAGGCGCAACGCGCTGCCGACGATCTCCTCGATCGAATTCCACTCGCGCCGCAAGCGCACGCCAGAGCTCTCGATCCGCGCCATGTCGAGCAGGTTGTTGACCTGGGCACTCATGCGCACGGCCGACTCGCGGATGCCCTCGGCGATCTCCTTCTGCTCGGGGCCGAGCGGCGGCTGCATCATCCCGAGCTCTTCGGCCAGGCCCACCAGCCCGGCCAGCGGCGTGCGCAGGTCGTGCGACAGCGCGGCGAGCAGCGAGTTGCGCAGGCGCTCGGACTCGATCTGCACCGTCGCCCCTTGCGCGACTTCGACATAGTGGACACGCTCGATCGCGATCGCCGCGAGCGCAGCGAACGTCTCGAGCTGGCGCCGCTGCTCGGGGACGAACAGGAACCTCGCGTCGTCCGGCCGCAGGGCCAGCACGCCGCGGGTGCGCATCGGCGCATTGAGCGGCAGGTAGAGCCAGGGGCTCCCGGGGATCGTGTCGGTGCCGTGGCCGGCGGCCTGGCGATGGTCGAACGCCCAGCGGGCGGTTCCGGCGTCGAGCGCGGCACCCTCGGGCGGAAGAACCGGCGACTGCAGCCGGTCGTCGGCATCCAGCACGAAGAAATGGGCGGCTCCGCGAAACTCTCGGCTCACGGCGGCGGCCGCAGCCTCGACGACCTGCTCGGTGGTCAGCGCGCTCGACAGGTCGCGGGCCACTTCGAACAGCGAACGCGAGCGGCGCTCCCGGTGCGCGGCGACACCGGCCTGGTAGCGCAGGCCCGCCGTCAGCTGGCCGACCAGCAAGCCGACACCCAGCATGACGGCGAACGTGAGGACGTACTGGACGTCGGAAACGCTGAACGAGAGACGCGGCGGAATCAGGAAGAAGTCGAACGCCAGCACGTTGATCAAGGATGCGAAAGCCGCGGGGCCCCGTCCGTAGCGCAGGGCCACGCCGACGACCGCGAGCAGGAACAGCATGATCAGGTTGGCCTCGACGAGCACCGACTCCAGCGGCAGCGCCGCCGCTGTCAGCAGCGCACACGCGAGGCCTGCGACCCCGTACCCGGCGGGCCGAAAGGCGCGCGAGCGCGGCGGCGGGTCACGCTCGGCCGCGAGCAGGCGGCGCTCGGTGGGCGACGCGCCGATCTCGATCAGGTCGATATCCGGCGCCAGCCGGCCGACCTGTTGCGCGAGCGTCGTGGCCGGTCGCCAGAAGCTCGCCGGATGGTGGCCGATGACGATCTTCGAGAGGTTGTGCTCGCGCGCGTGCTCCACCACCGCCTGCGCGACCGAGCTGCCGGACAGCACGGCCGTCTTTGCGCCGAGGTCTTCGGCGAGCCGCACCGTCCGCAGGATGCGCTCCCGGCGCTCGCTCGGGAGGCGCTGCAGGGCCGGGGTCTCGACGTAGGCCGCATGCCACGAGACGGCGAGCTGCTGGGCCAGCAAGGCGGCGCTGCGCACCACGTGCTCGCTGCTGGCGTCGGGGCCGATGCAGCAGAGGACCGACGGATCCGTCTTCCAGACCGGGCCGATCGAGCGCTCGACGCGGTAGGCCTGAACGTCGTCCTCGACCCGGTCGGCGGTGCGGCGCAGCGCGAGCTCGCGCAGCGCCATCAGATTGCCCTTGCGGAAAAAATTCGCCGCGGCGCGCTCGGCCTGCGCGCCGCCGTAGACCTTGCCTCCCTTGAGGCGGGCGATCAGCTCGTCGGCCGGCGTATCGACGAGCACGACCTCGTCGGCGCGATCGAAGAAAGTGTCGGGCAGCGTCTCCTGGACGCGGACGCCCGTGATGCCGCCGATGATGTCGTTGAGGCTCTCGAGGTGCTGGACGTTGAGCGTCGTCCAGACGTCGATGCCGGCCGCGACGAGCTCGTCGACGTCCTGCCAGCGCTTCGGATGGCGCGATCCTGCGACATTGGAGTGCGCGAGCTCGTCGACGAGCATGAGGCCGGGCTTGCGCGCGAGTGCGCCGTCGAGATCGAACTCCGGAAGTGCGCTCGCGCCCATCGGCCGGCGCGGCAGGACCTCGAGGCCTTGCAGCAGCGCCGCCGTCTCGGCGCGGCCGTGCGTCTCGACGATGCCGGCAACCACGTCTGTGCCGTGCTGCTTCGCCAGGCGGGCCGCGGCCAGCATCGCGAACGTCTTGCCAACACCGGCGGCCGAGCCGAAATAGATGCGGAGCTTGCCGCGCGCTGCGCGAAGCTCGTCGGTGCGGATGCGGGCGATCAGCGCGTCGGGATCGGGTCGTGCGTCGTCACTTGCCACAGCGTGCGTTCCCTGTCCGTGCGAGCGACGCCATCGATGCGCCTTGCATGCTCCCGGAGAGACTTCAGCTCGCCGATCTTAGGGCGTCGAGCGCCAGG
The DNA here is from genome assembly GCA_039922395.1 of Caldimonas sp. Classification (GTDB taxonomy): domain Bacteria; phylum Pseudomonadota; class Gammaproteobacteria; order Burkholderiales; family Burkholderiaceae_C; genus Schlegelella_A. Next base: position 303 of record JBDSAB010000223.1, on the reverse strand, counting down.
TTCAGCTCGAGGACGTTGATGCGCGGCTCGCCGAGAAAGTGAAGCCAGGGCTGCCGCGCGTGGTCGGCGACGAGTGCGCGTACGCGCTCGGCCGGCAGGTTGCGGGTGCGCGCGACGCGTGCGAGCTGGTATTCGGCGGCGGCAAGGCTGATATCAGGATCGAGACCGCTCGCAGATGCCGTGACGAGATCGATCGGAACCGGTGCCGCGTTGGCCTGATCGGCCGCCCGCAGCGCGGCCACGCGATCCTTGACCGCGTCGCGCAGCGCGGGGTTCGTCGGTCCCAGGTTCGAGCCGGCCGAG